>NZ_JAUQTX010000003.1:0-66577 GCF_059803775.1 Azospirillum sp. UFLA03-27
ACGGCATACGAGATAGCTGTTATAGTCTCGTGGGCTCGGAGATGTGTATAAGAGACAGGCGCGGGCCAGGGCCGGGCGGGGCCGGGTGGTGTCGATCACGATCGGCGGCTCCGGGATGGTTCGGGAAGGAAGGCGGCGGATGGTACGGGACGGAGGTGGCGGAGGACAACCGCCATGGCGGTTTGCGCCGGGGCGCCAACTGCGCTAACCATCCGGTTCCGCAAGCGCCCGTCCGCCAAGCGTCGCCCAAACCCGCAAGCGTCCAGGTGAGCCGACCGTCATGAGCACCGACATCACCCTCGTCCTGGGCGGCGCCCGCTCCGGCAAGAGCCGCTACGCCGAGGGGCTGGTGACCGCATCGCCCGGCCCGCGGGTCTACATCGCCACCGCCCAGATCTGGGACGCCGAGATGGCCGACCGCGTCGCCCGCCACAAGGAGGACCGCGGCCCCGGCTGGACGACGGTGGAGGAGCCGCTCGACCTGCCCGGCGCGCTGCGCCGCCACGCCAAGCCCGGAACGAGCGTGCTGGTCGACTGTCTGACGCTGTGGCTGTCCAACCTGATGATGGCCGAGGCCGACGTGCCCGCCCGTTCCGCCGAGCTGCTGGCCGCTCTGGCGGCGGTGGAGGGGCGGGTGGTGCTGGTCTCCAACGAGGTGGGGCTGGGCATCGTTCCGGACAACGCGCTGGCCCGCCGCTTCCGCGACCATGCCGGGCGACTGCATCAGGACATCGCCGCCGCGGCCCAGCGGGTGGCCTTCGTCGCCGCCGGGCTGCCGCTGCTGCTGAAGGGAGAAAAACCATGACCGAAGACGCCGACCGGAACGATGCCGACCAGAACGAACGCCACGCCGAGAAGATGAAGCGGCGCAAGGCGCTGCACGACCGGGTGATGGCCAGCAAGACGCAGGAGAAGGGCCTGCTGATGGTCAACACCGGCAATGGAAAGGGCAAGTCCACCGCCGCCTTCGGCCTGATCCTGCGCGCCGCCGGTCACGGCATGCGGGTGGGCGTGGTGCAGTTCGTCAAGGGCGCCTGGTCCACCGGCGAGACGGTGGCGCTGGAGCGCTTCGACGACCTCGTGGACTTCTTCACGATGGGTGAGGGCTTCACCTGGGAGACTCAGGACCGCGAGCGCGACATCGCCGCCGCCAAGGCCGCCTGGGCCAAGGCGCAGGAACTCATGGCCGACCCCAAGTACGGCCTCGTCGTGCTGGACGAGCTGAACATCGTCCTGCGCATGGGCTATCTGCCGGTGGAGGAGGTGCTTCCCGTGCTGACCGGGCGGCGCGAGGGGTTGCATGTGCTGGTGACCGGCCGCACCGCCAAGCCGGAGCTGATCGAGGCCGCCGACCTCGTGACCGAGATGACCCTGGTCAAGCACCCCTTCCAGGCGGGCATCAAGGCCCAGCCGGGCATCGAGTTCTGAGCCATGGCCGCAGCGAAGGTCCCCCCACGCGCGATTATGCTTCAGGGCACCGGGTCCGACGTCGGCAAGTCGCTGCTGGTGGCCGGGTTGTGCCGGGCACTGATCCGCCGCGGCCTGACCGTGCGGCCCTTCAAGCCGCAGAACATGTCCAACAACGCCGCCGTCACCGCCGATGGTGGCGAGATCGGGCGCGCCCAGGCGCTCCAGGCGCGGGCCTGCGGGGTGGCGCCGTCCGTCCACATGAACCCGGTGCTGCTGAAGCCGCAGTCGGACGTCGGGTCCCAGGTGGTGGTGCGCGGCGTGGTGGCGGGCACGGCGCGGGCCGGCGACTACCAGTCGCGCAAGGGGCAGCTTCTCCCCACCGTGCTCGACAGCTTCGAGCGGCTGAAGGCCGAGGCGGACATCGTGGTGGTCGAGGGGGCGGGCAGCTCGGCCGAGGTCAATCTGCGTGCCGGCGACATCGCCAACATGGGCTTCGCCACCGCGGCGGGCGTGCCGGTGGTGCTGGTGGGCGATATCGACCGCGGCGGGGTGATCGCCAGCCTCGTCGGCACCCACGCCCTGATTCCGCCGGAGGAGCGGGCGCTGGTCGCCGGCTTCCTCATCAACAAGTTCCGCGGCGACGTGCGGTTGTTCGACGGCGGCCTCTCGGTCATCGCCGAGCGCACCGGTTGGCCGAGCTTCGGCGTCGTGCCCTGGCTGGCCGACGCCGCCCTGCTGCCGGCGGAGGACGCGGTGGCGCTGGACACCTGGAAGACCCGTTCCGGGGGGCGGTTGCGCGTCGCCGTGCCGATGCTGTCGCGCATCGCCAACTTTGACGATTTCGACCCGCTGGCCCAGGAGCCGGACGTGGCCCTGTCCATGGTGCCGCGTGGCCAGCCCCTGCCGGGCGACGCCGATCTGGTCATCCTGCCGGGCAGCAAGGCGACCATCGCCGATCTGGCGGTGCTGCGCGCCCAGGGCTGGGACGTCGATCTCGCCGCCCATCGCCGGCGCGGCGGGCGGGTGCTGGGAATCTGCGGCGGCTACCAGATGCTCGGCCGGCGCATCGCCGATCCGGACGGCATCGAGGGGCCGCCGGGCGAGGCCGAGGGGCTGGGCCTGCTGGAGGTGGACACCGTGCTGAAGGGGCCGAAGGTGCTGGAGGAAGCGACTGGTACAGAGACCGCCACGGGAGCCACGGTCGCCGGCTACGAGATGCACATGGGCCGCACGGAGGGGCCGGACCGCGACCGCCCGATGCTGACGCTGGCGGGCGGGCAGACCGATGGCGCGGTGTCCGCCGACGGGCGGGTGATGGGCTGCTACCTGCACGGCCTGTTCGGGGCGGACGGCTTCCGCGCCGCCTTCCTGACGGGACTGGGGGCCGAGGCGTCCGGCCAATCCTACGTCGCGACGGTCGAAGAGGCGCTCGACCGCATCGCCGCCCGGCTGGAGGAGCATGTGGACATCAACGCCCTGCTGGCCGCGGCCCGGTGAGCAGGCGCTTCATGAAACCGATTTCATGATCCCGCAACGCTGGGGTCAGGCGGGAGGCGCTACAACTGCAGTCATTGACGACGTTTGATTACTGGCGAGTCATCCACCGGCGGTTCCCGCCGCCGGCCACACACGATCCGGAATGTTCCCGCATATCCTCGGATCGTTTCTTGCGGCGGTGTGCATTGGGTTTTTGCCTTGGATCGGCGTCCCCCGCCCAGGCTTCCCCCCAAACCCATGCACACCGCCGTCTTCTTTTCCCCTCCCAGCCTTTTTCGGAAACCGCCGCGCTTGACGCGGAGCCCCCTCGGCGGGCTTGAATGGGTGCCACAGGCCCCCGTATCCTCGCTCCCGAGACTCCATTCCCGTGCGTCCCGTCGTTCTCTTCCCCCTGTTCCGCCCGGTGACGGCACTCCCCGGCCTCGGTCCCCGGCTGGGCAAGCTCGTCGAAAAGCTGGCCGGTCCGCAGGTCGTGGACCTGCTGTGGCACCTGCCCTGCGGTGTCATCGACCGCCGTTACGCCCCGAAGATCGCCGAGGCGCCGAACGGGCGGATCGCCACCATGACGGTGCGCATCGATTCGCACGCCGCTCCGCACAACTCCCGCCATCCCTACAAGGTCCGCTGCACCGACGAGACGGGCGTGCTGGAGCTGATCTACTTCCATGTGAAGGGCGACTGGCTGGAACGGCAGATGCCGGTCGGCAAGACGGTGGTGGTGTCCGGCAAGGTCGAGTGGTTCCACGACACGCCGCAGATCACCCACCCCGACGCCGTGGTCCCGCTGGAGTCGAAGGACGAGATCGAGGCGGTGGAGCCGGTCTACCCGATGACCGCCGGGCTTCCGGCCAAGACGCTGCGCAAGGCCGTTCGAGCCATGCTGAACGATGTGCCGGAACTGTCGGAATGGCAGGACGCCGCGTGGCGCGCCCGCAACGGCTGGCCGACGTGGCACGAGTCGATCCGCCGCGCCCACACGCCGGAGGACGAGGCCGACCTCGCCCCGACCAACCCGATCCGCCGAAGGCTGGCCTATGACGAGCTGCTGTCGAACCAGCTCGCCCTGACGCTGGTCCGCATCCAGCAGCGCCGCCTGTCGGGCCGCGTGATCCAGGGCGACGGGCGGCTGCGCGCCAAGGTGGCCGCGGCGCTGCCCTTTTCCCTGACCAAGTCCCAAGCCGGCTCGCTGGAGGAAATCTACGAGGACATGGCGGCGGAGCGGCGGATGCTGCGCCTGCTCCAGGGCGACGTCGGCAGCGGCAAGACGGTGGTCGCGCTGATGGCGATGCTGAACGCGGTGGAGGCCGGTCATCAGGCCGCCCTGATGGCGCCGACCGAGATCCTGGCCCGCCAGCACGCCGAAAGCCTCGCCCCGCTGTGCAAGGCGGCGGGGGTGGACCTCGCCCTGCTGACCGGGCGCGACAAGGGCAAGGCGCGACAGGCGGTGCTGGACCGTCTGGCCTCGGGCGAGCTGCCGCTGCTGGTCGGCACCCACGCGCTGTTCCAGGAGGACGTCGCCTTCAAGGACCTCGCCCTGGCGGTGATCGACGAGCAGCACCGCTTCGGCGTCCACCAGCGGCTCCAACTCTCGGCCAAGGGGCGGGCGGTGGACGTGCTGGTGATGACGGCGACGCCGATCCCGCGCACGCTGACCCTGACCGCCTACGGCGATATGGACGTGTCGCGCCTGACCGAGAAGCCGGCGGGGCGCAAGCCGATCCAGACCGTGACCATCGCGCTCGACCGGCTGGAGGAGGTGGTGCACGGCATCCACCGCAAGGTGCAGGAGGGGGCACGGGTCTATTGGGTCTGCCCGCTGGTCGACGAGTCGGAACAGACCGACCTCGCCGCCGCGACGGAGCGCCACGCCTTCCTGCGCGCCACCTTCGGCGACCGGGTCGGGCTGGTCCACGGCAAGATGCGCGGTCCGGACAAGGACGCGGTGATGGCCGCCTTCCAGGCCGGGAACCTGGATGTTCTGGTCGCCACCACGGTCATCGAGGTCGGCGTGAACGTGCCCGAGGCCACCGTCATGGTGATCGAGCACGCCGAGCGCTTCGGTCTCGCCCAGCTTCACCAGCTCCGCGGCCGGGTGGGACGCGGCGAGAAGCCGTCGTCCTGCCTGCTGATGTTCGACCCGCAACTGACGGAGACGGCGCGCGCCCGCCTGAAGACGATGCGCGACACCGAGGACGGCTTCGTCATCGCCGAAGAGGATTTGCGGCTGCGCGGCGCCGGCGAGGTGCTGGGCACCCGCCAGTCGGGCCTGCCGGAATTCCGCATGGCCGATCTGGCGGTGCACGGCGACCTGCTGGCCGCCGCCCGTGACGACGCGAAGCTGATCGTGGACCGCGATCCGGACTTGGCCGGCGAGCGCGGTCAGGCGCTGCGCACCCTGCTGTACCTGTTCGAGCGGGACGCCGCGGCGAAGACGCTAAGGTCGGGTTGAGAGAAACGCCGGAAGACCCCGGCTCTTATGCCCGCTTGCGCTCGTCCAGCAGCGCGGCCTTCACCTCGCGGGGCTTGCGGTCGGGCGGGGTGACGATGCCGCCGGACATCACAAGCTTCAACCCGTCCTCCACCGTCATGTCCAGAACGGTAACCTCGCGCCGCGGCAGGATCGCCAGATAGCCGGCGGTCGGCGGGGCGCAGGGGATGAAGACGTGCACCATCTCCTCCTCGGAGATCTTCTGGATCTCCGGGTGGGCGGCGCCGGTGATGAAGCCCAGCGACCATATCCCGTTGCGCGGGAACTCAACCAGCACCACTTCGCGGAAGGCCTTGGACTTCTTGGCGAGCACCGTCTCGACGATCTGCTTCACCGCCCCGTAGACGGAGCGGACGACCGGCATGCGCTCCACCACACCTTCGCCGATGCGCACCACCAGCCGCCCGACATAGCCGGCGGCGAAGGCGCCGATCAGGGTCAGCACGATGATCAGCGTCAGCACCCCGATGCCGGGGATCGAGAAGGGCAGGTAGTTCTCGGGGTTGTAGGCGGAGGGGATCAGCGGGCGCACATGCCCGTCGATGAAGGCCAGCAGCCACCAGCCGAGATAGACCGTGACCGCGATCGGCGCCGTCACCAGAACGCCCGCCAGGAAATAGGCGCGCAGCCGCCCCGTCAGGCCGATGCCGGCGGGCCGGTGGGACGTGCTCTCGTCCGCCACGCTCTGGCTGTCCTGCTCGTTCCGATCCACCGCCCCACCCCCGAAAATCCGACGCCCGGTATAGTGATACAGGACATGGCTTCTGCTCAATCCACAACGACGTATCGGACGGCGGGAAAGAGTCGCGGGAGAGCAAGCGAAGGAACTCCCTCCGGGGGGCTGGTCCGCCACCCCCGCGCGCATCACTTCGCTGAGGATGACCCATACCCCCCGCATCCTCTCGCTCGCCACGGCCCTGCCGCCCCATCGTCTCGGCCAGGACGAGGCGCTCGGCGTCGCGCGGGCCGTCTTCGGGCCGCGGATGCGCGACTTCGAACGGCTCGTGCCGGTCTTCGCCAACACCGGCATCGAGACGCGCCACGCGGTCATGCCCATCGACTGGTACATGGAGCCGCGCGGCTGGCCGGAGCGCACCGCCGCCTTTCGCGACGGCGCACTGGCCTTGCTGGAAGAAGCGGCGGGGCAGGCGCTGGCCCGTGCCGGCCTGAGGCCGCAGGACGTGGACGCCATCGTCTGCGCCTCGACGACCGGAATCGCCACGCCCAGCCTGGAGGCCCTTCTGCTGGAGCGCATGGGCTTCCCTCCCGACACGGTGCGTCTGCCGCTGTTCGGGCTGGGCTGCGCCGGCGGCGTGCTGGGACTGACCCGCGCCGGCCAGATCGCCCAGGCGATGGCGGGGCAGACGGTGCTGTTCCTGGTGGTGGAACTCTGCACGCTGGCCTTCCGCTCGGCAGAGGCGACTCCGACCAACGTCGTCGCCAGCGCCCTGTTCGCGGATGGCGCAGCGGCGGCGGTGCTGCGTGCCGATGCTGAGGGAGAGGGGCCGCGCCTTGTGGACGGTGCGGAGCACACTTGGCCGGGAACGCAGGACGTGATGGGTTGGCGGGTCGAGGATGACGGTCTCGGCGTGATCTTCAGCCAGAGCATCCCGGCGCTGATCCGCAACCGGCTGGAACCGGTCCTCGACGGCTTCCTGGAGCGGCGGCGGCTGGCTCGCGGCGACCTCGCCGGGCTGATCTGCCACCCCGGCGGCGCCAAGGTACTGCATGCGCTGGAGGAGGTCTGCGCCCCGGTCTCTGCCGGGCTGGACGACGCCTGGGTGGTGCTGCGCCGCTGCGGCAACATGTCGGCGGCCAGCGTGCTATTCGTGCTGGAGCGGCGCATCGCGTCCGGCGCCCGTGGTCCCCACCTGATGACCGCGCTCGGCCCCGGCTTCACCGCTGCGATGGCCCAGGTCGACCTCTAGGAGCGCTTGGAATGGAAACGCTGCCGCTGGGCTGGCCCCACGTCATCCTGCTGCTGGTCGCGGCCCAGCGTCTGGGCGAACTCGTCATCGCCCAACGCAACACGCGCTGCCTCCTGGCCGAGGGCGCGCAGGAGGTCGGGGCCGCCCATTACCCGCTGTTCGTCGGGCTGCACGCCGGCTGGCTTGCGCTGCTGTTCGCCGTCGTTCCGGCGGACGCGCCGATCAACGGCTGGCTGCTCGCCCTGTTCGTGCTGTTGCAGGCCGGGCGGGTCTGGGTGATCGCCACGCTGGGGCGGTTCTGGACCACCCGCATCGTCACCCTGCCCGGCGCGCCGCTGGTGCGGCGCGGGCCGTTCCGCTGGATCCGCCACCCCAACTATCTGGTCGTGGCGGGCGAACTGGCCGTGCTGCCCCTGGTCTTCGGGGCGTGGTGGATCGCGGTGCTGGCCACGCTGCTGAACGTGCCGCTGACCCTGCACCGCATCCGTGTCGAGGACGGCGCGCTGTCCGGACGGCGCGCGCTCAGGTCAGCAGGAAGCACAGCATCGTGACGCAGCCGGCGATGGCCGCCCCGTCGAGGTGGTTCGGAAAGGCGTGCCAGAAGGACTCGCGGGATTCCGGCTCCGAGCGGTCCATCTCGTCGAGCCACAGGCCGGCGGGCAAGCCGCCGTTGGCGCGTTCCGCCAGGGCGCCGGACAGATGGGCCATCGACACCGCCAGATAGCAGAACTTCACGAAGTTCAGGACGAAGTACATCGGCCCGCCGGCCTCGGCGATGGGGTCTGTCACGCCGCCCATCGCCGCCACGGCGGTCGCCATGGCGATGGCCGCGGCGAAGGGGATGGCGACGACCGACAGCAGGCGCTGCGAATCCACGCGGCCGGCATAAGGGATCAGGCTGCGGGGAACGGGGCCGGAGGGCAGTTGGAACGACATGGCTCTCTCAATTCCGGTGGGCGCGTCCCGTCCGTTCTGCCGCTTTCAGGGTTAACGGGACGTTAGCAACACCCGTTGGAGGGAGGCGGTTCCACCTTTGCGCAGGCCCGGCTATGCTCAGGGTTGTGCTTGAGGGTGGCTGTCAGAAAAGGATGTAGCCCCGTGCCTGTTGACGCTGGACTGTCCCGGCTGGATGCGATCACGCTGTTGAGCCCACTGTCCGAGGAGGAGCGTGTCGCCCTGGCGCGCCAGTGCCGCTGGCGCCGCTTCCACGCCGGCGAGCAGATCATCGACCACCAGGGAGAATCGCGGGACGTCGTGCTGGTGGTCCACGGGCGCGTGCGGGTGCTGAGCCATTCCCCGGCGGGTCGCGAGATCAGCTTCGACGACATCGAGGCCGGCGGGTTCCTGGGAGAGATGGCGGCCATCGACGGGCTTCCCCGCTCGGCCTCCGCGATGGCTTTGGAGGAGGGGACCCTGATCGCCTTCCTGGCGCCCCAACCCTTTCAGGAATTGGTGTCCGGCCACCCGGAACTCGCCATGGCGGTGATGCGGCGGCTGTGCCGGGTCGTCCGCATCGCCACCGACCGGGTGATGGAATTGTCCACGCTGGGGGCCAACAACCGTGTCCACGCCGAGTTGCTGCGGCTCGCCAAACGCGGGCGGGTGGAAGGGGCGACGGCGGTGATCGCTCCGATTCCCCTCCATGCCGACATCGCCAGCCGGGTCAGCACCGCACGCGAGACGGTCGCCCGCGTGCTGAACGATCTTGCCCGCGATGGGCTGGTGGAGCGGCGGGCCGATGCGCTGGTCGTGCGCGACCTGCACCGGTTGGAGGCGTTGGTGGAGGATGTCCGGGCCGGCGCGTGAGGGGATGGCAGCCGGAAAGGGCGTATCAGTCCGTCCGCCCGAGAACGGTCAGGATCAGGGCGCGAAGCGATTCGGGATCATAGGGTTTGGGGAGGAAATGCCAGCCCGCGGCGCGGATCTCCGCCTGGGTGGCTGCGGATTCGTCGCCGGTGGTGATGATGACGGGCAGGGCGGAGCCGACGTCCTCCAGCACCGCCCGCACCGACTCCGGCGCCTTGCCGTGACGTCCCAGATGGTAATCGGCGACCAGGATGTCGGGGAGCGCCCCGCCGTTCAGCGCGTCCAGGAGCGCGTCTGGCGTCGGGGCGCTGACCAGCACCATTCCCCAATCCTCGAACAGGGTTTCCATGCACAGGCACAGCACCATGTCGTCCTCAAGAAGGGCGACGGTCAGTGTGCCGGAGCTTGCGGATCGGCCGGCGAGGGGGGCGTCGGTCATGCGTTATCCAATGAACAGCGGGGAAACCGGTGAACAGCAGGACGGCGATACCGGCTGCCCGATGCCGCCCGTCCAGCGTGTTTGGGAAAGCTGTTGCGGGGGTGGCCGCTGTCCGCTCCGTGGTCGGTCTGCTCAGTTATCTGTGCAGGTAATTAAGATTCTATATCGAATGGCGCGCCGACGCATTGTCATAGGTTAATCGGAAGGGAATATCGAAGAGGGTTGAAAAACCGATCAGTCCCCCGCGCGCTTTCGGTCGGACTTGGCGTCCAAGGCGTGCTCCAGCTGTTTGGGTGCCTGGATCAGGTGCAGGTACAACTCGTCGAACTGGCCGACGGAGGCGAGCTGCTTCACATCGTGGACGGTGATCTGCTGTCCGGCCAGATCGATCAGCCCGATGTCACGCAGCCGCCGGAGCGTCCGATTGATGTGGACGATGCTGAGCCCCAGCGCGTCGGCCAGGATTTCCTGGGTGACCGGCAGTGTGAAACGCCCCTCCTCGACCAGCCCGACGATGCTCAACCGCCGCAGCAGTTCCACGATCAGGTGGGCCGTGCGCTCCAGCGCGGTGCGGCGGCCGACGCTGAGCAGGCGTTCGGCGATGATCGCCTCCTCCTTGGCGCCCGACCAGGCGAGGGCGGCGGCCAGACGGGGGAAGAGCTTGAACAGTTCGATGATTCGTTCCGGCTGGAAGTTGGCGACCTCCGCCGGGGTCAGGGTGGTGACGCCATGGTCCGCCGTCTCGAACAGGTTGCAGTAAAAGCCGATGATGTCCCCGGGCAGGACAAAATTGACGACCTGCCGCCGCCCGTCGGGAAGCGCTTTGTGACGGATTGCCCAGCCTTTGCGCATCACTCGCACGCAACCGTAGCGTTCCCCCTGCTGGAGAAGATCAGAACGCGAACCGTGCCGGGTAACATTGCGCTCCAACTCGTTGAGGAAACTCTTCTCCTCGTCTGTCAGGCTCATGTAACTGGTTATCTTGCGCCCCAGTGGAGATGACGGTATGTTGGCCTGGGCGCGGGTCATTTCTGTTCCAGCCTTTGATCGTCCAATTGTTATGGCCCCGAAGCGAGTGCCACTGCCAGCCCAATTCCGGGCGGCCTCGAACGATTAAGCCAAACGATAAAACCATCTATAACATAGGTTAATAGGGGTTAGATTTTCTCGACCGGACAGGTGAGGGATCATATACAAAACTGTTGGTGGCATTGGCCGTATGGGGTTTTGAACGGCCGGCGGTGGTAACAGATCAGTGCGGGGGGCGGCATGGCGGCGGAGCGGGATGCGGCGGGACTGGCTGCCCTCTCGATTTGTGAATCCCTTATGCTCGCATTGGTGGAACGCGGGGTCTTACGGCTCGAGGAAGCGCATGCCGCGCTTGAGGACGCCGCTGCCGCCCACCAGAATCGCGATCCAAAGGGTGAGGATCCAAATCTGCATCGCGTGGCGTTGCAGATCGTTGAGCGCCTGATGATCCAGGTGAACGCCACCCATCCTGCGTCGGCGCATGTCGGGATCGGGCAGATGGCGGACGGCGGTTCCCAGGACTAAGAAAGCGTACGGCACGCATTTCCGGGCGAAATGAAGGGAGCCCCGCCATTCCGGCGGGGCTCCCTTCATGCGTGCGATTCGGGTTGGCGATCCGATGGGGCGGTCAGTCCGCCCCGGCTCCGGCGGCTTCCGTGGGTTCAGGGCGCCGCTTGCCCAGCCCGATGTTGGGGAAGGCGTTGATCAGGGCGGTGATGAAGGCGGACAGGTAGGGCAGCGACTGTACGACCAACAGGCCCGACCACATAAAGGCGTCGCGATTCTCGTGACCGAACACCACCACGATGGCCAGAGCGGCGCCCCAAAGGCCCAGCAGCAGCGCGATCTCCTCCCGCGCCATCAGGAAGGCCTGCATCAGCGCCGGCTGGTTCTCGCACTTCGGCGTGCGGACGAAGGGGCGCCCGGAAGTGAACATGCCCAGCCACATGGCGCGGCCCACCGTGTGGGTCAGCGCCATGCCGGCGATGGCGGCCCCGACCTTGTCCCAGAAGCCGCACTTCACCCGCGCCTCGTACAGCCAGAGCGAGGCGCCGACCTTGAAGGCGAAGACGCTGAGCGTCGGGATCATGAAGACGCTGGGCGGGAACTCGAAATACTTCGGGAAGGCCAGCAGGCCGAGCGACCAGATGATGCCGGCGATGCCGAAGATCATGTGGGCGGCGTCGGCGAACCAGGGCAGCCAGCCGGTGATGAAGTGATACTTCTGCCCGGCGGTCAGGCGCGGGCCGCCCGGCAGCAGGTCGCGCCAGTGGTGCTTGAGGATCTGAACGGCACCGTAGGCCCAGCGGAAGCGCTGCGTCTTGTAGGCGGAGAAGCTGTCGGGGACGAGGCCCTTGCCGTAGCTCTCCGGCATGTAGACGGCCTCGTACTTGTGCTCGAACAGGCGCAGGCCGAGGTCGGCGTCCTCGGTGATGCACCACTCGCCCCAGCGGCCGACCTCCTCCAGCGCGGACTTGCGGATGATGGTCATGGTGCCGTGCTGGATGATCGCGTTGCGCTCGTTGCGCTGGATCATGCCGATGTGGAAGAAGCCGGCGTATTCCCAGTTGATCATCCGCTGGAACAGGTCGTGGCTCCAGTCCCGGTAGTCCTGCGGAGACTGCACGAAGCCGACCTCCGGCCGGTTGAAATGGGGGATGGTCGCCTTCAGCCAGTCGGGGTGGACCTGATAGTCGCTGTCAATGACAGCGATGTGCTGGGCGTCCGGCGCCGTCTGGGCGAGGCCGAAATTCAGCGCGCCGGCCTTGAAGCCCGGCCAGTTGTCCAAGTGGAAGAAGCGGAACTTCGGCCCCAGCTTGCGACAATACTCCTCGACCGGGCGCCACACCGCCGGGTCCTTGGTGTTGTTGTCGAGCAGCAGGACCTCGTAGTTCGGGTAGTCCAGCCGGGCCAGCGCGTCCAGCGTCTCCATGACCATGTGCGGCGGCTCGTTGTAGCAGGGCACATGGATGGACACCTTCGGCGCGTTGGGCAGGGGCGCGGCCGAGCAGGGCTGGAACTTGCGCTTGAAGCGGTCCTGCCAGACGACCTCCGTCAGCTCCAGCCCGTCGATCAGCATGACGGCGAGCAGGACGAGCTGGCAGAAGACCAGGATGCCCCAAGCGATCTCGGTGGTGGTGGCGAGGCCGGCGACGCTGGCCGCGGTGAAGGTGAAGACCAGCACCGACGACACGCCCTGGATCATCGCGCCGTAGAAGACCTGCCCGCCGAACTTCAGGTCGCCGCCGCGGCGCCACAGGAAGAAGACGAGCGGCAGGAAGCCTACGGCGATGGAGATGCCGCAGAGCAGCGGCCAGTTCCGCAACTCCGTCACCTCGCCGATCATCGGGAACTTCGGCTTGCGCCACGCGTCCCACAGGCCCCAGCTGGTGCCGGCGGTGCCTTCGATCTCCCGCTTCCAGGGCTGGTCGAAGGCCTCCATGATGAAGTAGTCGAGCTTGTTCTGCGCCGCGACGTTCAGGAAGGTGCGGATGAACTTGGCCTGGTTGACCTGGCTCGCCTCGGCGCCGCGGCGCCACGGGCCGTCCGCCGGCCAGCCGATTTCCGAGATCAGGATGTGCTTGTTCGGGAACTTGGTCTTCAGCTCGTTGTAGCGGAACATGGCGTAATCGACCGACTGGTCGGCGGGCACGCCTTCCCAGTAGGGCAGCAGGTGGACGGCCAGGAAGTCCACGGCGTCGGCCAGTTCCGGATGCTCCAGCCAGACGTGCCACGGCTCCGCGGTGGAGACCGGGACGTTGACCTTCTTCTTCACACGCTTGATGTACTCGATGGCCTGCGGGACGGTGACGTCGGCGCGCAGGATCGCCTCGTTGCCGACCAGGACGCGGCGGACGTTGTTGTTGTCGCGCGCCAGCTTGATCAGGCCGTTGATCTCCGGCTCGTCAATCTCCGGCTTGCCGGCGATCCAGGCGCCCGCGGTGATCGGAATCCCGTACTTGCGGGCGATGGGCGCCGTCTGCTCCGACCCGTCGGTGGTGGAGTAGATGCGCACGCCCTTGACCGACCCCTCCAGGGCCTTCATGTCCTTCTCGATGTCCTCCGCCGAGGCCTTGTCGCCCTTGGACGGGCTCTTGTCCGGGTGGAAGGGCGTGTAGCCGACGCCGCTGATGGCGCCGCCCCAGGACCGTTCGGCGACCGGGCGGTTCCACAGCGCCCAGACTCCGATGTTGCCCAGGATCACGAGAAGAAGAGCCGCGATCGCCGACTTGCGCATGACCGTCTTTCTTTGTCCCAAACGTCTGCCGGCCGTCCTGGCTTTGTCCGCCCCGGCCGGGCATCTTTCAATTCAGCGAAGGGGTTCAACCGGATCGGCACGCAGGGGGACTCGCCGCCCCGACACCGCCTTCGGACCGAACACCCGTACCCACCACCCTGGTTGCAGGACACGTCTCAATCCGCCGCGCGATCCGTATAAGCCGGAAGACCGAACGCCTCCGACCGGAACATCACCGGACCGAATAAAGATCGTGCGGCAGTTTATACATTTTTCCTAGTCCCGCAACCAGTCCCACTCCGACGCGCCGATGCCCAGACCTGCAGCGGCGGCAATCCCCACTGGACGAACGTGCCGGATGGGCGTTTTCTTCCCCGGACACCGCAAGGAAATCCTTACGGACCGAAGGGAAGTCAGCACAGGGAAGACACGGGACCCCATGACGATGTTCCATCTCCACGACCGTTTGCAGGCCGATACCGCCCCGATCGCCGAATGGCCGCTCTGCCGCGTCCTGCTGATGGACAACCGAATGTGGCCGTGGCTGATCCTGGTTCCCGCCCGGCATGGCCTGACGGAGATCCACCAACTGCCCCGTGAGGACCGGCACCGGCTGGTGGACGAGATCGCCCTGGCCTCGCACACGCTGGAAACCTTGTTCGGCCCTGACAAGATCAACGTTGGGGCCTTGGGCAATCTGGTCCCGCAACTTCATATCCATGTCATCGCCCGCTCCAAGGCGGACCCGGCATGGCCGGGGCCGGTGTGGGGGTCGGGCTTCGCGGAGCGCTACAGCCCGAAGGAGCGGGACAGCCTTATCCGAAAGATCGGGGAGGGGTTGGGCCAAAAGTGAGGCCCGGCCAAGCTGAACGCGACGGACCCCTCTCCCTTTGCGAACAAGCGAAGGCGTGACGTTTCTTTTGCGGCCCTGTTTACGGTCGCTGAAACAATCACCAATCGAAGGAGAAGGCACCATGAACACCGATCGCATCACCGGTGCCGGCAAGGAGCTGAAGGGCGAAGTCAAGAAGCAGGCCGGCGACCTGACCGGCAACCGGGATCTGAAGGACGAGGGCCGCGCCGACAAGGCCGAGGGCAAGCTGGACAAGGTCGTCGGCAAGGTGAAGGACATCCTCAAAGGCGACAAGTGATGGGCGCGGAGGAGCGGGGGCATCGCAAGGACGACGCCCCGTCCGACGCCGCCCAGCGGATCGAGGACAAGCTCATCAAGGAAACCGGGCAAGCCTCGGGCGACCCGGACAAGCCCGTTCAGGAGAAGTTCGACGAGTTGGGCGAGAAGCCCGACATCAAGAAGAAGAGTTTGCGGGACTAGGAATCGCCCCCTTCCATCCGGAAGGGGGTTTTCTTTGTCATTCAACGGCGATCCGCGCCTCGACCCGAACCGGGAAATTCACTGAGTTGGCGATGAAGCATTTCTCGTGGGCTTCGTGGTGCAGGGCCACGGCCTTGGCGGAGTCGCTTCCGGCGGCGAGAGTGACCTGGGGGCGCAGGACGACATCGGTGAAGCGGCCCCCGCCATTGGTATCCTCAGCCATCGTTCCGGCGGCCTCGTCCGTGTAGGCAATCACGCTGACGCCGTTCACGGCGCACAGATGCAGGTACCACAGCATGTGGCAGGCCGAGAGCGAGGCCACGAGCATGTCTTCGGGATTGTAGCGCCCAGGATCGCCGCGGAAGGCCGGATCGGACGAGCCGGGGATCGGCGGCTTGCCGGGAGCCACGATCTCAAGGTCGCGGCTGTACGCCTTGTAGCCTGAGGTCCCGGTTCCCTGATTGCCCGTCCAGGTGAGCGTCGTTTCGTACCGGTGTTCGCGCCCTGACATTGGTCCCTCCGGATGTGTTTCCGGGAGGGTAACCGCGGCCACCGCCGCTGAAAAGAAAACGGGCCATAAAAAAAGCGGGAGAGCCGAAGCCCTCCCGCGATCTCAACGCTGCCTTGCCCGTCAGCCTCAGCTGGCTTCCGCCGCGCGGGCGTGGCGCTTGCGCTCGTTCGGGTCGAGGTAGCGCTTGCGCAGGCGGATGGACTTCGGCGTCACCTCCACCAGCTCGTCGTCGCCGATGTAGGACAGGGCGCGCTCCAGCGTCATCTGGATCGGCGGGGTCAGGCGGACCGCCTCGTCCTTGCTGGTGGTGCGGATGTTGGTGAGCTGCTTGCCCTTGATGACGTTGACCTCGAGGTCGTTGCCGCGGGTGTGCTCACCGATGATCATGCCCTGATAGACCGGAACGCCCGGATCGATCAGCATCGGGCCGCGATCCTCCAGGTTCCACAGCGCGTAGGCGACCGCGGTGCCGTCGGCGTTGGAGATCAGCACGCCGGTGCGCCGGCCGGCGATCGTGCCCTTGTAGGGGGCGTAGCCGTGGAACAGCCGGTTCATGATGCCGGTGCCGCGGGTGTCGGTCAGGAACTCGCCCTGATAGCCGATCAGGCCGCGCGATGGGGCGTGGAAGACGATGCGGGTCTTGTTGCCGCCCGACGGACGCATCTCAATGAGGTCGGCCTTGCGCTCCGCCATCTTCTGCACGACGGTGCCGGAGAACTCCTCGTCCACGTCGACGACGACTTCCTCGATCGGCTCCAGGCGCTGGCCGTTCAGCGGGTCGGTCTTGAACAGCACGCGCGGACGGCTGATGGCCAGCTCGTAGCCCTCGCGGCGCATCGTCTCGATCAGGATGCCGAGCTGCAGTTCGCCGCGGCCGGCCACCTCGAAGGCATCGCCGCCCTCGGTGTCGCTGACGCGCAGGGCGACGTTGCCTTCGGCCTCGCGCATCAGGCGGTCGCGGATCATGCGGCTGGTGACCTTGTCGCCTTCGCGGCCGGCCAGCGGGCTGTCGTTGACCGAGAAGGTCATCGCCAGGGTGGGCGGGTCGATCGGCTGGGCGGCCAGCGGCTCGGCCACTTCCGGCGCGCAGATGGTATCGGCCACAGTGGTGGTGGTCAGGCCGGCCAGGGCGACGATGTCGCCGGCGTGCGCCTCGTCCACCGGAACGCGCTCAAGGCCGCGGAAGGCCAGCACCTTGCTGATGCGGGCGTTCTCGATCAGCTTGCCGTCGCGGCTCAGCGACTTGATGGCCATGTTGACCTTGACGCTGCCGGTCTGGATGCGGCCGGTCAGGATGCGGCCCAGATAGGGGTTCGCCTCCAGCGTGGTCGCCAGCATGGCGAAGGGCAGGTCCTCTTCCACCTTGGGCGGCGGGACGTGGTCGCGGATCAGCTCGAACAGCGGGGTCAGCGTCTCGCGGGCGCCATTCTCCAGGTCCGTGGTCGCCCAGCCGTTGCGGCCCGAGGCGAACAGGGTCGGGAAATCGAGCTGCTCGTTCGAGGCGTCGAGCGAGGCGAACAGGTCGAACACCTCGTCATGCACCTCGTGCGGACGGCCGTCGGGGCGGTCCACCTTGTTGATGACGACGATCGGGCGCAGGCCCAGCTTCAGCGCCTTGCCCAGCACGAACTTGGTCTGCGGCAGCGGCCCTTCGGCGGCGTCGCAGAGCAGGACCACGCCGTCCACCATGGAGAGGATGCGCTCGACCTCACCGCCGAAATCGGCGTGGCCGGGGGTGTCCACGATGTTGATGCGCAGGTCGTTCCACAGGACCGACGTGCACTTGGCCAGGATGGTGATGCCGCGCTCGCGCTCCAGGTCGTTGGAGTCCATGGCGCGTTCGGCGACCTGCTGGTTCTCGCGGAACGAACCGGCCTGCTTGAGGAGCTGATCGACCAGGGTCGTCTTGCCGTGGTCGACGTGCGCGATGATGGCGACGTTACGAAGATTCATGTGTCGGGGACTCTTAAATCCGCTCTGGGGCTTCCGTTGCGCAATGCCGCCCCGACACCGCGGCACGTCGGCCGCGCACAACAAAAAAACCCTCCGAGATCGATCGGGGGGCTCTGCCGGGGAAACTGTTGCGACGCAATATAATGATCCGGCTTCATAACGCAAGCGGCGTGGTAGGGGAAACTCGCCCAAAGCGCCTATGCGGAATTTCCTTGCGCCGCGGCGACCGAATCATTGGCGTCTGCGTCGCGGAATCCCACATGGTCCGGTGATGACCAGCCGCGTTTCCGCTTCCCGCCTCGCCGTCATTCTCCTGTCCAGCGCGCTCGCCGCCGTGCCGGGCGACCCGTTGCGCGCGCAGGACTCCGCGCCGGACCCGGTTCAGGAGGCGGCCCCGCCGCCCGCGGCGCAGGACGGTTCCGGGCAGGATGACCCCACGCCCAACGCACCCGGCCCGCAGATCCCCTACGAGGTGGAGTTCACCGGGATGGAGGACGACGAGCTGCGCGACCTGCTGCGCGACAGCTCCTCGCTGGTCAGCCTGAAGAACGACCCGCCGCCGTCGGTGCTGGGGCTGGAACGGCGCGCCGACAGCGACCGGGATCGCCTGCAGACGGCGCTGCGCTCCGCCGGCTTCTACGACGCGGTGCTCGACATCCGGGTGGACGCGGCCCAAACGCCGGCCAAGGTGACCGTCGCGGTGACGCCCGGCACCCCCTACCGCTTCAAGACCATCACCATCGCCTCCACCGACGGCGCGCCGCTGCCGGGCGGCGACGTGACCCCCGGCGACATCGGCCTGCCGGTGGGGGAGCGGGCGCGCGCGCCGCAGGTGGTGGACGCCCAGTCCGCGCTGCTGCGTCGGATGTCCGACCGCGGCCACCCCTTCGCCACCGTCGCCGAGCGGCGGGTGGTGGTCGACCACGACGACCACAGCATGGACGTCACTTACTCGGTCAATCCCGGCCCGCTGGTGATGTTCGGCGACACCAAGATCGACGGGCTGGCCAGCGTGGACGAGGGGCTGATCCGCGGGCGTCTTCCCTGGAAGCAGGGCGACATCTACAGCCCGGCCAAGGTCGACCGGGCGCGCCAGCAGATCGCCCAGCTCGATGTGTTCGACACGGTGCGGGTGCGGCTGGCCGAGGAGCCGGGGCCGGGCGGCGTCACGCCGGTGGACGTGACCCTGGCAGAGAAGCTGCACCGCTTCATCGGGGCCAGCGCCTTCTACTCGTCGGAGGATGGCGTGGGGGGCTCGGCCTATTGGGGCCACCGCAACCTGTTCGGCGGGGCGGAGCGGCTGCGGTTGGGCGTGGAGGTCGGGCGGATCGGCGGCGACAACGGCGCCGCGCAGGGGCCACGCGGCACCCTGGATCTGCCGGACATCCGGCTGTCCGCCAACTTCCGCAAGCCCGATTTCCTGGCGCCGCGCCAGTCGCTGATCCTGGATTTCCAGGTCGCGTCGGAGCAGCCGCCGGCCTACGACCGCGTCGCCACCATCGGCTCGGCCTCGCTGGAGCGGCAGGTGACCGACCAGCTCAAGATCTCCTACGGCGTGTCGGGGGAGCGCGGACGGGTGCGCTCCAACCTGCGGGAGTATCAGACGGGATTCATCGGCGTGCCGCTGGGCATCGCCTGGGACGGCTCGGACAATCTGCTGAACCCGTCCAAGGGCTACCGCGCCTCGCTGCTCGCCACCCCCTGGTTCCCCTACGCCGGGGATACGGACTCGATCTTCACCAGCTTCCAGATCAACGCGTCCGCCTACCGCGATCTGTCCGACGACGGGCGTTACGTCGCTGCGGCGCGCATCGGCGTCGGCAGCACGGTGGGTGCGTCGCTGGATCAAGTCCCGCCGGATCACCGCTTCTATGCGGGCGGCGGCGGGTCGGTGCGCGGCTACGGCTTCCAGAAGGCCGGACCGCGCGACATCTACGGCGACCCGACCGGTGGGCGGTCGCTGTTCGAAGCCGGGCTGGAACTGCGCGTCAAGGTGACGGAGACCGTCGGTATCGTGCCGTTCGTCGACGCCGGCACCGTCTTCGACAGCGCCTTCCCGGACTTCAAGGAGCCGCTGAAGGTCGGCGCGGGCATCGGCGCTCGTTACTACACCGATTTCGGGCCGCTGCGCGCCGACGTCGCCTTCCCGCTGAACGCCGACTCCGGCGATGCGAAGTGGCAGCTCTATCTCAGTCTGGGTCAGGCCTTCTGATTCGTCCTTTCAACCGGTGATGCCGGGTCGGGTCGCATTTTTGCCACTTGGATCGGGATCGCCCATGCTCTTTCCCGTTATACCATTCGGGGAATGCCGCAACGGGGTGCGTGGTGTCGGGTCTGCGTCGTCTGATCGTCCTTCTTCTGGCCATCGCTGTCCTGACCGGGGCGGTCCTGACGGAGGCCGCCCGCGCGGCCGACTCCGAAGGGGGCGGCTGGGGACCGGCCAACGCCGTCCGGCGCTGGATCGCCCAG
Source organism: Azospirillum sp. UFLA03-27 (assembly GCF_059803775.1). Classification (NCBI taxonomy): domain Bacteria; kingdom Pseudomonadati; phylum Pseudomonadota; class Alphaproteobacteria; order Rhodospirillales; family Azospirillaceae; genus Azospirillum; species Azospirillum sp. UFLA03-27. The sequence goes on from NZ_JAUQTX010000003.1 coordinate 20,102, forward strand.
ACCATCGAGAAGGCGGTGAACGGCCCCGACCTCCAGGTCCGGATCGGCACCATCGGCGGCGCGGTCCCAGTCAACTTCACCATTTCGGACGTCACCGTCGCCGACCGCGAGGGCGTGTGGCTGCGGCTGGAGGATCTCCGCGTCAACCTCGCCCCCACCGCGCTGCTGACCGGACGGGCCAAGGCCGACGCCATTGAGGCGCAGCGCGTGATTGTGGAGCGCGCGCCGCTGCCGGCTGAGGGGCCGGAGCCGCCGCCCGACCAGGGGCCGACCTCCCTGCTGCCCAGCCTGCCGGTGGGCGTCGCCGTGGACAAGCTGGCCATCGCTGAGCTGGTCCTGGCGGAGCCGCTGATCGGGCAGGAGGCGCGGCTGAAGATCGACGGGGCGCTCGACCTGGCGTCGGGCGGGTCGTCGCTGGAAGCGCATCTGAATGTGGACCGTCTGGGCGAACAGCCGGGCACCGTGGCGCTCGACGTCGCCTTCAACCCCGACGACAAGCGGCTCGACCTGAACCTGAAGGCTTCGGAGCCGGCGGGCGGGCTGATCGCCACCGCGCTGAACATCCCCGGCGCGCCGCCGGTCAGCGCCTCGCTGGACGGGCAGGGCTCGCTGGACGACTGGAAGGGCACCTTTACCGCGGCGGCGGAGAACGCCGCCCGGCTGGCCGCCGACGCCACGATCAAGGCGGTGCCGGAAGGGCACGCCGTCACCATCGCGGCGACCGGCGACGTGGCCTCCCTGCTCGGCCCCGACATCGCGCCGCTGGCCGGGCCGCAGCCGGCGCTGAAGGGCACCGTGGTGGTCGCTCCGGACGGTGCCCTGACCCTGCAGCCGGTGGCCGTCGAGACCGCCGCCGCCACGGCCAATCTCTCGGGGCGCATCGGCGCCGACCGCCGCAGCCTCGATCTGCGCTACGAGATTCAGGCCGGGCCGGACTCTGCCCTGCACGGCTTCGCCCCCGGCATCGCCTGGCGGGAGGGCACCGTGTCGGGCACCGCCCAGGGCACGCTGGACGCGCTGACCGTGGCGGTGGAGGGGCTGATCCGCGACCTCGCCGCCGACGATCCCGCCCTGGCCTCGGTCGCCGGGCCGGAGGTGCGGCTGGACGGGCGGGCGCGGATCAACGCCGACACCGGAGCGGTGGGAATCGAGGGGGTGACCCTGACCACCGCGGCGGCCAGCGCCGGGGCGCAGGGCAGCGTGACCGGCTGGGGCCAGACCGCCGATGTGATGGTGTCGCTGAACGCCGACGACCTGTCCCGCCTCTCCGCGCTCGCCGGGCAACCGCTGGCCGGGTCGCTGGCCGTGGCCGGGCCGGTGCGCCGGCAGGAGGACGGCACGCTGACGGCGGACCTTAGCGGCGCACTGCGCGGTCTGGAAACCGGAACGCCCGCCGACGGCGTGCTCGGCCGCGACGTCAGCCTGGGGGCGCAGGCGGTGATGGAGCCGGGCGGCGCCATGCGTCTCACCGATCTGACGGTGGATGGCCGCAACGGGCGGCTGACGGGTGCTGCGGCTCTGGTGGACGGGGACGTGGACGCGAAGACCCGGCTGGAGATCGCCGATCTCGCCCCGGTGGGCACCGCCGCCGGGACAGAGATGGCCGGCGGCCTGACGCTCGACGCGACGGCGAAAGGCCCGTTGGACAAGCTGGTGGCCGAGGCGGCGCTGCACGCGCGGAACCTCGTCGTGCAGGGGCGCCGCTTCGGCGACACGCGGCTGAACGCCACCGCGCAGAACCTGCCGGCCGCCCCGGAAGGGCGTGTGTCGGCCCGCACCGAACTGGCCGGCGCCGGGCTGACGGCGGACGCCGTCTACGCGCTGGAGGGGCAGGCGCTGCGCATCAGCGACCTCGCGCTGGCGAACGGGCCGAACCGGATCACCGGTGCGGTGCGCGTCGCGCTGGACGCCATGACCGCGACCGGCAAGCTCGATGGCACCCTGCCGCAGCTTCAGACCCTGTCGGAGCTGGCTGGCGTGCCGCTGACCGGGGCAGCGGGCTTCACGATCGCGCTCGACGCACCGAACGGCAAGCAGGCGGCCAACCTGACCGCCAACGCTACCAATCTCCGCGTCGAGGGGGAGGGCGGGCCGCTGTTTGCCGCGCGCCGCCTGACCGCCAACGCCGACGTCGCCGATGCGCTGGGCAGTGCCAGCGGCAAGGCGCGTGTGGAGCTTCAGGACGGGGCTGCCGCCGGCAACAACCTGTCCCGTGTGACGGCCAGCGTGGATGGCTCGCTCGCCAAGGCGGCCTTCCGGGCGGAGGCCGCGGGAGCCGGGCGCGACCCGCTGGGGCTCGATCTGGCCGGGGAATTCACTCAGAGCGGAGCGCTGAACCGCATCCGGCTGGACCGGCTCCAAGGGCGCTACAGCGGCGAGTCCTTCCGGCTGACCCAGCCCGCCGCCATTGCCCTGGGCGAGCGGCGCTACGAGGTGTCCGGCCTGCGGCTGGTCAGCGGCAACGCCCAACTCGCCGCCGATCTCGGCCTGAATGGGGAACGGCTGTCGGGCGAGCTGCGGCTGGACCGCGTGCCGATGGCGCTGGCCCGGCTGGCGAACCCGGCCCTCCGGCTGGACGGCACGCTGAACGCGCAGGCGACTCTCGGCGGCACCGTCCGCCGCCCGCAGGCCGATGCCACGGTGCGTGTCGCGAACCTGAAGGCGCAGCAGACCACCCAGGCCGGCGTGCCGGGCCTGAACGCCACTGTCAACGCCCGCTGGCGGGAGGCCCGCCTGTCGGTGGACGGCGACGTCGCCACCAGCAACAACGCCGGCCGGGTGACGCTGACCGCCGCCGCGCCGCTGGCGATGAATCCGGACACGCTGGCCTTCTCGGTGCCGGAGCGCGGCCGGCTGGAGGCGGCGCTCCGCGGAGCCATCGACGCCTCGCTCGCCAACGACCTGCTGGCGGCGAGCGGCGACCGGGCGCGCGGCACGCTGCGGCTGGACGTCAGCGTCGACGGCACCGTGGCGGCGCCCCGCTTGGGCGGCACGGTGACCCTGGCCAACGGACGCTACGAGAACCGGGCGAGCGGCGCCATCATCAGCAACATCGACGCCCGCATCGTCGGCGACGGCGATGTCTTCACCATCCAGACCTTTCGCGGGCGAACCGCCAACGGCGGCGAGATCAGCGCTCGCGGTGTGATCCGTCCTGCCGCCGCGGACCCGCAACAGCAGCTCGACCTCGCCATCCAAGCCGACCGGGCGCGGCTGGTGCAGAACGATCTGGCAGCGGTCACCATCGGCACCAACCTGACGCTGAGCGGCAGCTTCCTGAATCCGCGGCTGGCCGGTCCCGTGCGGATCGAGCGGGCGGAGATCCAGATCCCCAACCAGACCCCGCCCAACGTGGTGGACCTGAAGGTCGTCGAGGTCGGCAGGGGCCGCAAGGCGCAGCCGGTCAGCCTGAAGAACGGGCAGGCCACGCCTCCCGAGCCGGCCTTCGCGATGATCCTCGATCTGACGATCAGCGCGCAGAACCAGATCTTCGTCCGGGGTCGTGGGCTTGAGGCGGAGTTCGCCGGGCAACTCGCCGTCGCCGGCACCTCCAGCCAGCCGCTGGTCAGCGGGCGGCTGAACATGCTGAAGGGCGAATTGGACCTTCTCGCCAAGACCTTCGTCTTCAAGCGCGGCATCATCGAGTTCGACGGCGGTCCCACCATCGACCCGCGGCTGGATTTCCTGGCGGAGGCCACCGCCAACGACGTGACCGCGCAGGTTCTGGTCACCGGCACCGCCGGACAGCCGAAGCTGGAGCTGACCTCCCCGCAGGGTTTGCCGCAGGACGAGGTGTTGTCCGCGGTGCTGTTCGGGAAGTCGGTCGGCAGTCTGAACGCGGTGGAGGCGGTCCAGCTCGCCCAGTCCGCGGCGACCCTGGCCGGATTCGGCGGTGGCGGCCCCGGCCTGATTGGCAACCTGCGGCGCGGTCTCGGCATCGACCGGCTGGAATTCACCGGCGGGGCCGATGGCAAGGGTGGGGCGGTGCAGGCCGGGCGCTACGTCAGCGACCGCGTCTATGTCGGGGTGGAGCAGGGCATCGGCGCGAACCAGAGCCGCGCCACGGTCGAGGTCGACATCACCAAGAACATCAAGGCCCAGGCGGATGTCGGCGCCGATTCCGACACCCGCGTCGGTGTCAAATGGGAGTGGAATTACTGATAGGTCCGACCTTCTAACCTGTTTGCGAGCCGCTTTCGGGCGCTGGTCATCGGCGCAAGAGCCCCCATATCGAGCAAGGATGAAGGCCGGGCCGCCAAGGCTCCGGTCATCGGCGAAGGGGGAGCGGTGCGCGCTGCCAGAAGGATTCCCTACGTCAACCAGGGCATCGTCATGGCCTGCACGCTGGCCTTCGTGCTGGGCGTGCCGCCGGAATCCCTCGCCTTCGTTCCCGCCTATTTCTTCGGAACGGTGGAGACGGCCGGGCCGCTGCCGAGCTGGGCGGTGTGGCGCGGCCTGTTCGGCCATGTCCTGATCCACAGCGACATTGTGCATCTGGTCAGCAACATGCTGGCGCTGTGGGCCTTCGGCGGCGCGGTCGAACTGGCGATGGGCAGCCTGCGCTACCTGCTGTTCTTTCTGCTCTGCGCCGCAGCGGGGGCCATGGTGGAGGGGGCCTTGGCCGTCGATCCCATGGCACCGCTGGTCGGAGCGAGCGGGGCGATCTGCGGGGTGATGGGGGCCTTCCTGCTGCTGCACCCGCAGGCCACGCTCGGCGTGACGCCGGGGCCGCGCGTTCCGGCCTCCTTCGTGGTGGGCAGCTTCCTGGCGATCAACGTGGCGATGACGCTGATGCCGCCGTCCCGGGACTCCAGCCTGGGCGACGTGGCCTGGGCCGCCCATCTCGGTGGGTTCGGCGCGGGGATGGCGCTGGTCGCCCTGTTCCGCCGTCCCGGCGTGGCGCTGTGGAGCGTGGCGCGCCTCAGCACCGCGGCGAAGGCCGCTGTCTATCTGACGCTGGTCGTGGTTCTGCTGCGCACCCTGTGACCGTCCCTGCCGTGACCGTTGCCTTTGCCGGGCCGGGGCGGAATACTGCGCCCTCCCATTGACGGAGGCATGTGACTATGGCGGAAACCGGGTCCGCGCCGGTGCTCGGCGTGATCGGCGGCAGCGGCGTCTATGACATCGACGGGCTGGAGAACCAGCGCTGGGTGAAGGTGGAAACGCCTTTCGGAGACCCGTCGGACGAGCTGCTGACGGGCGAGCTGGATGGACAGAAGCTGGTTTTCCTGCCGCGCCATGGCCGCGGTCACCGCATCCCGCCGTCTGAGCTGAACTTCCGCGCCAACATCCACGCGTTGAAGGCGCTGGGCGTGACCGAGATCCTGTCGGTCTCCGCCGTCGGTTCGCTGAAGGAGCATCTGCCGCCGGGCACCTTCGTGGTAATCGACCAGTTCATCGACCGCACCTTCGCCCGCAACAAAAGCTTCTTCGGCACCGGTCTGGTGGCGCATGTGGCGCTGGGCCATCCGGTCTGCGGGCGGCTGGGCGACCTGATTGAGGAGGCGCTGGTGGAGCTGAAGGTGCCACACCAGCGCCGCGGCACCTACATGGTCATGGAAGGCCCGCAATTCTCGACCAAGGCCGAGTCCGAATTGTACCGGAGCTGGGGCTGCGACGTCATCGGCATGACCAACATGCCGGAGGCCAAGCTCGCCCGCGAGGCGGAGATGTGCTACGCGACCGTCGCCATGGTCACCGACTTCGACTGCTGGCATCCCGACCATGACCACGTCACCGTGGACGCCGTCATCCGCGTGGTGGTCGCCAACGCCGGCAAGGCGCGGTCGCTGGTCAAGACGCTCGCGCCGAAGCTGCAGGTGCGCGACGGGCTGTGCGCCCAGGGCTGCCACACCGCGCTCGACCACGCGATCATGACCGCGCCGGACAAGCGCGACCCGGAGATGCTGAAGAATCTCGACGTCATCCTCGCCCGCGCGCTGGGTTGAGGACGCCAACGCAAAAAGCCGCGGGACCCGGCGTGCGTCCGGGTCCCGCGGCTTTTTCCTTGGATCGCTTGGAAAGGGATCGGGCGGATAGCTTCAGTGGCGGGTGCGCGCCGGGGTGACGTAGACGCCGTCCCAATCGACGCCGAACAGCGCGTCGTCGCCGGCTTCTTCCACCAGCTCGTCATAATCGCTGATCTCGATCAGGCCGAAGATCGAGGCGGTGCCCGAGGCGTCCAGGTCGCAGGTGATGACGCGGCCGGCGAACTCGACGGACGTGAAGAACACCTCCGGCAGCTCCATGCTGTCGAGGTCGGCGGACACCGCGCATTCGATCTCATGGACGAGGCGCGAGGAGAGGGACCCCCGCAGTTTCGCCGCCTGGGAGGCCCAGACGATCTTCTTGACCCGCGCAGCCGGGCGATTGTCGGCTTCGCCGATGCCCTCGTCGGGCTGGGCGGCCATGGCGATCATCCGGGAAACCAGGTTCGACGGGCTGGGCGCACGCATAGAGACCTCCGTGAAGAACGAGCGCAGATTCACCCGGCTTCGGTTAACGGGGACTTAAATCCGGACGTCACGGACGGCTTACCTCTTATGCGTAACGGCCTATGACCAGTCATGACGTCAGCGCCGCGTAAGCCGCTGCCAGCCGCGCCGCGGTGACGGCGTTGTTTCGGATCAGCGCCATGTTGGCGGTCAGGCTGCGCCCGCCGGTGATCCGCTCCAGCGCGGCGAGGAGAAACGGCGTGACGGATTTTCCCGTAATTCCATGATGTTCCGCATCCTTTAGCGCCTGTGCGATGGCTCGTTCCATGGCCTCGCCATCGAGCGCGTCAGCCTCCGGGATGGGGTTGGCGAGGACCACGCCACCCTCCAGCCCAAGCTCCCATTTGGTCCGCAGGATGGCCGCGACCTCGTGCACGTTGTCACAGCGATGAGATACGGGCAGACCAGAGTTGCGACTGTAGAAGGCCGGAAATTCGTCGGTGCCCAGCCCCAGGACGGGGACGCCGCGGGTCTCCAGCACCTCCAGCGTCTTCGGCAGGTCGAGAATCGACTTCGCACCCGCGCAGACGACGCAGACGCTGGTGCGTGCCAACTCGTCGAGATCCGCCGACATGTCGAAACTGGTTTCAGCGCCGCGGTGCACCCCGCCCAGGCCGCCGGTGGCGAAGACGGGGATCCCGGCCAGTCGCGCAGCGATCATGGTGGCGGCCACCGTGGTGGCGCCCAGCGCTCCGTTCGCCAGAGCGACGGGCAGGTCGCGGCGGCTCAGCTTCATGACGCCGGTACCGCCTTTGGCGAGCCGCTCCAGAGCCTCACTGTCCAGCCCAACGCGGATGCGCCCGTCGAGAACAGCGATGGTCGCGGGAACCGCCCCCTCGGCCCGCACCGCGTCCTCCAGCGCCGTCGCCGTTTCCAGGTTCTTCGGGTAAGGCATGCCGTGGGAGATGACGGTGGATTCCAGCGCCACCACGGGCCGGCCCTCGGCCAGGGAGGCGGCGACCTCGGGCGTCGGGGACAGGCGGTCGTGCATGGTCGGAGTCTCCCTCGTTCTCCCGCATCCTGCGCTGTGGTTCGCGCCGGCGCAACCGGGGGAATCGGAATTTTGTCCTTTCGCGAGGACGGCCTATATTGCAGGGCATGCCTGCACAAAGCCCCTCCCGTCCCCCCGCCGAACGCTGGATGAAGGTCTGCCCCGAGGGACTCTACGTCGAGCCCGGCGGCTTCTACGTGGACCCGTTGCGCCCGGTGGAGCGTGCGGTCGTCACCCACGGCCATTCCGACCACGCAAGGCCCGGTCACGCCCATGTGCTCGCCACCGCCGGGACGCTCGCCATCATGCGGCAACGGCTGGGCGAGGGGGCGGGGGCGGCGACTCAGACGCTCGACTATGGCGAGGCGATCCGCATCGGCGATGTGATGGTGCGTCTGGTCCCCGCCGGCCATGTGCTGGGCAGCGCGCAGGTGGTGCTGGAGCATGCCGGAACGCGGGTGGTGGTGTCCGGCGACTACAAGCGGCGCTTCGACCGAACCTGCGCCCCGTTCGAGCCGGTGCCCTGCGACGTCTTCATCACCGAGGCGACCTTCGGCCTGCCGGTCTTCCGCCATCCGCCGGACCTGGGGGAGATTGACAAGCTGCTGCACTCGCTGTCGATCTTTCCAGAGCGCAGCCATGTCGTCGGGGCCTACGCGCTGGGCAAATGCCAGCGGGTGATCTCTCTGCTGCGGGCCGCCGGCTACGACCGGCCGATCTATCTGCACGGCGCCCTGGAGCCGATTTGCAAACTCTATGAGGGCTTCGGCGTGCCTCTAGGCGAGCTTCGCCCGGCCACCGTCGCGGCCAAGGAGGAACTGAAGGGCGCCCTGGTGCTGGCCCCGCCCGGCGCGGTGGCCGACCGCTGGGCGCGTCGGCTGACCGACCCGGTGGTGGCGATGGCCTCCGGCTGGATGCGTGTCCGCCAGCGGGCGCGCCAACGCGGCGTCGAACTGCCGCTGGTCATCTCCGACCACGCCGATTGGGACGAGCTGACCCAGACGCTCGACGAGGTCGCGGCACCCGAGGTCTGGGTGACCCATGGTCGGGAGGAGGCGCTGGTCCACCACGCGACCCAGCGCGGCATCCGCGCCCGCGCCCTGGCCATGGTCGGCTTCGAGGAGGAGGAAGGGGCGTGAGGAACTTCTCCGCGCTGATCGACGGGCTGGTCTTCATGCCGGCGCGCAACGGCAAGATCCGCCTGCTCGCCGACTTCTTCGCCACCACGCCGGACCCCGACCGCGGCTGGGCGCTGGCGGCCCTGACGGAATCGCTGGTCTTCCACGAGGCCAAGCCGGCGGCCATCCGGCAGCTGGTCGCCACCCGAGTCGACCCGGACCTGTTCGCCCTGTCCTACGACTATGTGGGCGATCTCGCCGAGACGGTGGCGCTGATCTGGCCGGAGCGTCCGGAGCGGGCGAACAGCCTGCCTCCCTCCATGACCGAGGTGGTGGAGACGTTGTGCGCGGCCAAGCGCGGGCAGGTGATGGGGCTGGTCGAGGGCTGGCTCGACACGCTGGACTCCTCCGGCCGCTTCGCGCTGCTCAAGCTCATCACCGGCAGCCTGCGGGTGGGCGTGTCGGCGCGGCTGGCCAAGACGGCATTGGCGGAGTGGGGCAAGGTCGATCTCGGCGATCTTGAGGAGTGCTGGCATGGGCTGACCCCGCCCTACGCGGACCTATTCGGCTGGCTGGAGGGGAAGTCCGACCGGCCGGCGGCGGGGAAGGGGGCGGGCTTCCGCCCGCTGATGCTTTCCCACCCGCTGGAGGAGGAGGACATGGCCGGGCTCGATCCGACCGACTACGCCGCGGAATGGAAATGGGACGGCATCCGCGTGCAGTTGGCGGCCCGCAGCGGCGAGCGGCGCGTCTACAGCCGCACCGGCGACGACGTGTCCGGCGCCTTTCCGGACATCGCCGACCACATGACCTTCGACGCCGTGCTGGACGGCGAGCTGCTGGTCGCCCGCGACGAGGGCGCGATCGCGCCCTTCAATGACCTTCAGCAGCGGCTGAACCGCAAGACGGTGACCGCCGCGATGCTCAAGGAGTTTCCCGCCTGGGTGCGGCTCTACGACATCCTGTTCGACGGCGAGGAGGATCTGCGCAGCCTGCCCTTCACCGAGCGGCGCGCCCGGCTGGAGCGCTGGCACGACGCGGTGCGGCCACGGCGGATGGACCTGTCGCCGCTGGTGCCGTTCGAGGGGTGGAAGGCGCTGAAGGACCTGCGCGAGGGCAGCCGGGAGAACAGCATCGAAGGGCTGATGCTGAAGCGCAAGGACAGCGTCTACGTCGCCGGGCGTCCCAAGGGACCCTGGTTCAAATGGAAGCGTGGGGCGCTGACGCTCGACACCGTGCTGATGTACGCCCAGCGCGGGCATGGCAAGCGGTCCAGCTATTATTCGGACTTCACCTTCGGCGTCTGGCGCGGCGAGGAACTGGTGCCGGTGGGCAAGGCCTATTTCGGCTTCACCGACGCCGAGCTGGTGGAACTCGACCGCTGGGTGCGCAACCGCACCACCCGCCGCTACGGCCCGGTGCGCGAGGTCGAGCCGGGGCTGGTTCTGGAGGTCGCCTTTGACAGCGTTCACCCGTCAAACCGCCACAAGAGCGGTCTGGCGATGCGTTTCCCGCGCGTCCACCGCATCCGCTGGGACAAGCCGGCGGCAGAGGCCGACCGGCTGGAAACGCTTCAGGCTATGGTCGTCGGCTAGGCTGGGCGGCTATAGCGGCGCTTCTTCCATTTTGAACCGGGTCCGCGTTGACGCCGACGGGATGGCGCGTAGTCTTCTGCAACCGTTCGCTGCGGTCGAGCGGGAAGACATCAAGCCGGAGACCTGACCATGCCGTTCGCCGCCGCTCCCGAGTTCAAGAAGCACAAGGCGAAGTGCGAGGCCGAGGCGAAGAAGATCCCCAATTCGGGCGACGCCCTGGCGGTGGTGAAAAAGTCCGGTGATGTGGAGAAGGCCGCCGCGGCCTGGGACAAGGCCTACAAGGCCGGGGACGCCAAGGCGCTGCGCGCCGCGCTGGCCGATCTGCTCCAGGCGACCAAGATCTTCCGGGCGAAGCTCAGCGCGGTCATCGTCAAGGCGCAGAAGGCGAAGAACGAGGGCGCCGTCGAAGTGGCGGCCGACATGCTGGGCGGCGCCATGAACGTCGAGCAGATGGCCCAGCTGGAAACCCTGTCCGCTCTGAAGAAGCTGGAGAAGGCGGGCGGCGCCAAGGAGATGCCCGCCACCACCTTCTTCGCCGATTGGACCGCCGCCAAGAAGATGTTCGAGGCGCTGACCGGCAAGAAGAAGCCGGCCGAGGGCTTCCTGCTCGCCTTCCGGGCGTCGAGCGGTCTGGAAAAGGCGACGAAAGCGCTGGACGCCGCGACGCGGGCCAACGACGTCGATGCCCTGCAGAAGGCGATCAAGGGGTTCGAGAAGACCGGCAGCGAGTATTTCGCGACCGTGAAGAAGAAGGCCAAGGTCTCCGTCGCCGCCGACGACACCGACATCCCGGACGAGTCGGAGGAGGCGTTCAACTACGATCAGGCGCTGGCGATCCTGCTGAAGAACCTGAACGTCATCCGCAAGGAAGCCGGTGATATCCTGGCCGACGCCAAGAAGTGATGATTTCAACCACAGAGACACGGAGGCACAGAGTCAACATCTCTCTGTGTCTCCGAGACTCTGTGGTGACCGTTTTCCAATCTATCGGCTCAGCCGCATGTCGATGTGGTCGATGCCGACATCGTCGTAAATTTCACTGACGCGCCGGAAGCCGAAACCGCCGTAAAAGCTCTCCAAGTAAAGCTGCGCGCTGATCTGCACGTCATGCTCGGGCCATTCCCGGGCCAGCCGTTCCAGGCATTCGGCGACCAGCCGACGTCCCAGCGCCTTGCCGCGCCATGCCGGAGCGACCGCCAACCGCCCGAAGGAGGTGGCGCCGGTTTCCGGATCGGGGCCGAAGACGCGGGCATAGCCGACCGGTGTCGGCGCGCCGTCGTCGTAAAGAGCCAGATGCTGCGCGGCCGGGTCCCGCCCGTCCAAGTCGGGAAAAGGCGATGCCTGCTCCACCACCAGAACGCTCTGGCGGAGGTGGAGCATGTCGTGGAAGGTGCCGGCGGACAGATCGGCGAAGCGGTACCAACGGGAGTGCATGTCAGCCCTTAAAAGGAAGGTTCGGCCGGAGCCAGATGCTCCACCGTGAAGCCGAAACGGCTGTGAAGACGCTCGCCGACGCGAAGCCGGTGGCAGAGGTGCGGCGAGGCCTCGAAGCAGAGCAGGCAGGCCGGGCGTTCCCGCGCCAGGGCGGCGGCGCGACTCAGGTCGTGCTCGGCTTCCGGAGTCTGCATTTTCGCTTCGACGATCGACCAGAAGCGGTCCAGATCGCCCTGGTGGGCGGCGACGCGGCCCTCCTTGGGCGTGCCCAGCCCCTTCAGATGGACGTAACCGATTCCGGCCTCCTCCAGCCCGGCGGACAGCGGCCTCTTGGAGAAGCCGGCGCGGCGGGACAAGGGCAATTCGCGCACGTCCAGCAGAACCGCGACCCCCCGCGCCTTCAATGCGCGCAATACGGAGTCGAACGAGGCGCCTTCGTAACCAATGGTGTAGAGCGTCGGGCTGCTGCTCATGACGGTGAGGGCAGGGCGTTGCGGATCATGTATTCGCCGATGTCCTTGGGCTTCACCTTGACGTCGGTCAGCGGCTCGTCGGCGGACATTGCCTTCGCGACGAGAAGGCTGTTCTGCACGTTGGTCAGGGTGATACGGAAGACGCCGGTGGCGCCCTTCAGCTTCGGGTAGTAGGTCGGATCGATGACCTTCTCCTTGCGCATCAGGCGTTCGATCACCGCCTCCTCCTCAAGGTCCGGCACCTCCTGGCTGTGGATCAGGCGCCAGTCGGCTTCGCCCGCCCAGCCGGCCTCGATGGCGACCTTGGCCTCGTTATTGTCGGCGGCCACGCCCAGCTTGAAGATGTGTTTTCCCTGTCCGACGTCGGACGCCCATTTCGTCAGCGCGGCGCTGCGCGCCACATAAACCACGGCCATTTTCGCGTTTCCCTACCGGTCAGGCAGCCATGCTGCCGCGAAGTGGCTGACGAGGCAACCGGAAGGAGGAGTCTGTCAGGGAAAGGAGGATTGCCGGGACAGCGGGGTGATGAGGATGCGGCTGACGACGTCCTTGCCGAACAACTTGACGCTTTCCTCGTCGATCTTGCGGCGCAGAGCGGGCATGTTGGCGATGTTGCCGCGGACGATCCATCCCTCCTCAATACCCAGATAGACCGCGCGCAACGTGGCGTCGTGCAGCCGCGGGATGGCGACCTGAACTTCACCCAGGCGGGTGGCGTTCGCCACCTCCAGCATCACCTCGATCTGGGTGTAGCGCTCCACCTGCCCGCGGGTGACGATGGGAACCATCACCGGCTTGATGCGGACGGAGGGCGGCAGGGCCGCCGGCCCCTCCGCCGCCTGGGCCACCATGCCCGAACCGGCAGCGGTGGCGGCGATCAGAAAGGCAACGAGAATGGATGCGACCCTGCGCATTGGCGGGCACCAGAAAAATCGATTGGATGGCCCCGATAGTAGGGCTTCACCCGCCCGTCTTCAATGGCGCCCGCTGTAACAAGAGATTCGGCTTATGACGTGGCGTGCCGCTGTCAGGCCGCCTTCTGCCCGCTGGCCTGGATCGCCTTTTTGTTCACATCGTTGATTGCCAGAATGTTCAGCTTCTTGTCGGTCTCCTTCTCTTCGTTCAGAGTCTGCTCCAACAGTTCCGCCACCTTGGTGAGGCCGCAGGCGGTCGCGTAGGCGTGGACGGTGCCGTAGCTGGCGATTTCGTAATGTTCCACCTTCTGGGCGGCGGCGATCAGGGCGGCGTCCTGCACTTCGGGGGCGAGGCCCATTTCCATGATCTCGCGGGCTTCGCTGATCAGCCCTTCCATCGCGTCGCAATGCTTGCCGCGGGTGCGGGTGTCCAACTCCTCGAAGACCTGCTCCAGCCGTTCGATCTGGCCGCGGGTCTCTTCCAGATGGGACTCGAAGGCCGTGCGGAGCTTTTCGGAATGCGCCGCCTTGGCCAGCTTCGGCAGGGCCTTGGTGAGCTGCTTCTCGGCGTGGTAGATGTCGCGGAGTTCTTCGATCAGCAGATCCTGCATGGTCTTGGCAGCCATGGTGCCGGTACTCCCTTGCTGTGTGCGTCGTCCGCCAACAACAGGACGTGGCAGACGGGGTTCCGGGACGGTTGCGCTGTGCTAAGGTGGTATCGAAACCGGCGAAGGCCGGCGATGGAGAGAATGCGATGGTGGGCAATCGGGCGCCCGGGAAAGGCCAGCCGGCTGGAAATGGCGCAGGAAGCGGTCTGGGCGAGGTGCTGTTCGAGTTCCAGCGGGTTGGCAGCTATCTGAAGGTGATGGCCATTGATCCGGTCACCGCGACGGAGGTATCGGTCGTCGGGCCGGCCACCGGCAGTCTGGAACTGCTGAAACGGACCGCGATCAGCAAGCTCCAGTTTGTCATGAAGCGCGATGCAGCCAAACGCTGAGTCTTATCAGCGAATACAGACGCCAAGAAGCGCGCCCTCCCGGCGGGGCGGGGGGCGCGGCTAGTCTTGGCTTCTGCTGATGGTGAGCACTGACATCCCGGTGCCGGACCTGCGGAACCGGTCCAGGGGTGAACTGCTCAACTCCGACTCTAGACCTATGCCGCGCCGTGGGCACTGGTGCATCGGATGTAACGCCTGTAGAAACCGTTCCACGAACGAACGGACCGCCGTGCTTTCCAGACAGTGTTTTCCTGGCGCGGCGGTCCTGACCGAATGCGGAGGGAGACGATCGCAATGCGTCGCGTGACGGTCTTGCGGAGATTGCCCGTGCTGTTGAGAGAGACCCTGAAGCCGGCGGCCACGCTGCTGGTGCTGGCCGTGGCGCTGCAAAGCCCGGCGGCGTGGTCGGAAACCACCATCATCTGCACGAAGCCCGGCGTTCCGCTCTGCATGAGCGACACCACCACCTTCGTCAGCGCGGACAAGATGGGCGCCTGTCAGTTCGAGGTGAAGGAATACGTGGACAAGACGATGGATTATCTGCGCTGCCTGAACGAGGAAAACACCAGCACAGGGCAGGAACTGACCCGCAATGTAGAACGATTCAACTGTCGTCTGTCGGGTCGCAACTGTGGGTGATGAGCAGCGCGGGCGGGTTCGGCAAAACCCGCCCGCGTAACGCTCGGATTGATCCCGGGCCAAAACGAGATGACGGCGAAACAATACAGGGCCGGCCTCCCATCGGGGAGGCCGGCCCTGTTCGTTCAGGACGGTGCTGGCGCTCAGCCGGCCTTGCGGCGGGTCTGGCGGCCGGAACTGCGGCCGAGGCCGATCCGCTTCGCGAACTCGGAGCGCTGCGCCGCGTAGTTCGGCGCGACCATCGGATAATCCGGCGGCAGGCTCCAGCGCGCCCGGTATTCGTCCGGCGACATGTTGTAGGTGGAGCGAAGATGGCGCTTCAGCATCTTCAGCTTTTTGCCGTCTTCCAGACACACGATGTATTCGGGCGTCACCGACTTGCGGATCGGCACGGCCGGCTTCAGAGGCTCTGAAGGAATTTCTCGGGGCTGCGTGTTCAGCCCGGTCAGCGACGAGTAGACCGTGTTGATCACCTCGGGAATCTGCTGCGCCGGCAGAACGTTCTTGCTGACATATGCGGAGACGATGTCCGCGGTCATCCGCAGAAGCTCGTTATCGGGCACATCGGCGCGAAGCTGGTCACTCATTGCCATTAGTCCTGATTTTTCATTTTGTCCCTAGCAACCAAGTTGCACAGCGTGATTTGGGTGTCAATATAATTTCGAGAGCAGCGAATTAAGTTATTTGCAAACTGCATGAAGTTACAAGGCGTGGCAAATCAGATGTCCCAGGAAATGGCCGGGCTGCGGCTGCACTGCCCCACGTTTAGGCATCGTCTAGTGCGGAGAAGCTAGGCAAGACCATGAGAATCGGGCACCGCAACTGACCGATTCGTGATGCGAGACCGAATCGGTCGATCTGCTTACTGGCCGTTAACGTCAACGGTGGCGGGAAATAGAGAAACATTTGTTCTCGGCATGCATCGTGGATGGGCTTCCCTTCGCCGTGTCGACGCCCGGCGCTCCCCTTTTGCGGTTCTGTGCCCGGCGCAAAGCCCCTGTGCGTTGTGTCCTTCTGGCGGTTCGGGGCGATATCTGGTAGCTTGCGCGCTGTGCCGCCGTTCCCGCCGGGTGCTCCCACGGGCCGGCGCCATTCGTATTCGTGCACGGAGTTTTTCTTTCATGACCACCATCGCGATCGCGTCCGATCACGCGGGGTACGAGATGAAGGCCCAGATCGCCTCCTGGCTGGCCGGCGCCGGCTACGAGGTGCTGGACCTCGGCTGCAACGGTCCGGAATCGGTGGACTATCCGGATTTCGCTACGGCGCTGGCCGGTGCCATCAACGGCAAGCGCGCGGCGCGCGGCGTCTTGATCTGCGGCAGCGGCATCGGTATCAGCATCGCGGCGAACCGCCATCCGGGCATCCGTGCCGCCCTGGTGCACGACGTGACCACCGCCCGCCTCGCGCGCCAGCACAACGACGCGAACGTGGTGGCTCTGGGCGCCCGCATCATCGGCGCGGAGATCGCGAAGGATTGCGTGGACGCCTTCCTGGCGACCGATTTCGAAGGCGGTGAGCGGCACAGCCGGCGAATCGCCAAGATGGGATGAGACGGCCCTTCACCCGGCCCGTGACTGCTTTCTGAACCAAGGACCTGCCCTGCCATGACCGTGACCAACGCCGACCCCCGCGCCGAGATCGGCCGCTTCTTCGCTGCCTCGCTCGCCGAGACCGATCCCGAACTGGCCCGCGCGGTGCGCGACGAGCTGGTCCGCCAGCAGGAGCAGATCGAGCTGATCGCGTCCGAGAACATCGTCTCCCAGGCGGTTCTGGAGGCCCAGGGCTCGGTCATGACCAACAAGTACGCCGAAGGCTATCCGGGCCGGCGCTACTACGGCGGTTGCGAGTATGTGGACGTGGCCGAGACGCTGGCGATCGAGCGCGCCTGCAAGCTGTTCGGCTGCGGCTTCGCCAACGTCCAGCCGAACTCCGGGTCTCAGGCCAACCAGGCGGTCAACCTCGCCCTGCTCCAGCCGGGCGACACCATCCTCGGCATGTCGCTGGCGGCCGGCGGCCACCTGACCCACGGCGCCGCTCCGAACCTGTCGGGCAAGTGGTTCAAGGCCGTGCAGTACGGCGTGCGCCGTGACGACCACCTGATCGACTTCGACGAGGTCGAGCGTCTGGCCCGCGAGCACAAGCCGAAGCTGATCATTGCCGGCGGCTCCGCCTATCCGCGCGTCCTCGACTACCAGCGCTTCCGCGCCATCGCGGACGAGGTCGGCGCCTACTTCATGGTGGACATCGCCCACTATGCCGGCCTGATCGCCGGCGGCGTCTACCCGAACCCGTTCCCCTATGCCGACGTGGTCACCACCACCACCCACAAGACGCTGCGCGGCCCGCGCGGCGGCATGGTGCTGACCAACAGCGAGGAGATCGCCAAGAAGATCAATTCGGCGGTCTTCCCCGGCCTGCAGGGCGGCCCGCTGATGCACGTCATCGCCGCCAAGGCGGTGTCGTTCGCCGAGGCGCTGCGTCCGGAGTTCAAGACCTACGCCAAGAGCGTGCTGGACAACGCCCGCGCCCTGTCGAAGGTGCTGATCGAGGGCGGCCTGGACATCGTGTCGGGCGGCACCGACAGCCACATCGTGCTGGTCGACCTGCGTCCGAAGAACCTGACCGGCAAGGCCGCCGAGGCGAGCCTGGAGCACGCCGGCATGACCTGCAACAAGAACGGCGTCCCGTTCGACCCGCAGAAGCCGATGGTCACCTCCGGCGTCCGTCTGGGCAGCCCGGCGGCCACCACCCGCGGCTTCGGCGTGGCCGAGTTCGAGCAGGTCGGCCGCCTGATCGTCGAGACGCTGGACGGTCTGGCCGCCAGCAACTCCGGCGACAACGCGGCGGTCGAGGCGAAGGTGCGGGAGGAGGTGCGCGAGCTGTGCCGCCGCTTCCCCATCTACCCGACCCTGTAATCATCAAGACCGACTAAAGGGGAAAGGCCGGACATGCGCTGCCCGTTCTGCGGACACGAGGACACCCAGGTCAAGGACTCGCGACCGACCGAGGACAACTCGGCGATCCGCAGGCGGCGGTTCTGCCCCAGTTGCAGTGCACGCTTCACCACCTTCGAGCGCGTTCAGCTCCGTGAGCTGACGGTGGTGAAGAGCACCGGCCAGCGGGAGCCTTTCGACCGCGAAAAGCTCCTGCGCTCCATGCGCATCGCCCTGCGCAAGCGCCCGATCGACGCCGACCGCATCGACCGGGTGGTGAACAGCTTGGTGCGCCAGCTCGAATCCTCCGGCGAGAGCGAAATCCCGTCGAAGCAGATCGGCGAGATGATCATGGTGGCGCTCCAGACGCTCGATCAGGTCGCCTACATCCGCTACGCCTCGGTCTATAAGGACTTCCGCGAGGCGTCGGACTTCAATGAGTTCGTCGAGCAGCTCGCCCCCGAAGCCCAGAACGGGTGAGGGGGCGGGCGGCGCCCATGGCGAAGCAGGCCATCCATCCCGACGATGTCCGCCACATGCGGGCTGCCCTGGCCCTGGCGGCGCGCGGGCTCGGCAACACATGGCCGAACCCGGCGGTGGGCTGCGTCATCGTGCGCGACGGTGTGGTGGTCGGGCGCGGCTGGACCCAGCCGGGCGGGCGGCCCCACGCCGAGACGGAAGCGCTGGCCCGCGCCGGTGGGACTGCGCACGGTGCGACCGCCTATGTGACTCTGGAGCCCTGCAACCATTACGGGAAAACCCCGCCCTGCGCTTTGGCGCTGGTGGAGGCCGGGGTGGCGCGGGTGGTGGTGGCCTGCGGCGATCCCGACCCGCGGGTTGCGGGGGGCGGGTTGGAGCGCCTGCGTTCCGCCGGGATCACGGTGGACACCGGGGTCTGCGAGGACGTGGCCTGGACGCTCAACGAGGGCTTCTTCCGGCGCATCCAGGACGAACGGCCACTCTATACACTCAAGGCGGCGACGACGCTCGACGGGCGCATCGCCACCCACAGCGGCCAGTCGCAATGGATCACCGGTCCGACGGCGCGGGCGTGGGGGCACCGGCTGCGCGCCACCCACGACGCGATCATGATCGGCATCCGCACCGCCCTGGCCGACGACCCGGAACTCACCTGCCGTCTGCCGGGGCTGGTCCACCGTTCGCCCGTGCGCATTGTGGTGGACAGCCGGCTGCGTCTGCCGCTGACCGGGAAACTGGCCGTGGGCGCGCGGTCCGTGCCGACCTGGGTGGTCACCCGCGAGGACGCGGACCCGAGCCGTCTGGCCGTCTTCCAGGACTGCGGACTCGAGGTGATCCGCGTGCCCGCCGACTCCGCGGGCCTGCCGGATCTGGTCGAGGCGAGCGCCATACTGGCCCGCCGCGGTCTGACCCGCGTGCTGGTGGAAGGTGGGGCTACTCTGGCGGCTTCGCTGCTGCGCGCCAATCTGGTCGACCGGCTGGAGTGGTTCCGCGCCGCCTCCGTCATGGGGGGCGACGGGCTGCCGGCGGTCCATGCCTTCGGGGTGGACGGGTTGGAGAGCATGGCGCTGTTCCGCCGGACCGACCTGCGGCAGGCCGGGGACGACCTCGTGGAAAGCTACGTCCGGCGCGGTTGAGCGGTCGGGGATGTGCGGCGTCCGGCACCGTGCCGGGCGCAACAGTCCGTTGCGTGCCGCGCCGTGCGGATGAATCTTTCACACGATTGAAAACCTGCTAAATTGCCGGCCCATGTTCACCGGAATCATCACCGATGTTGGGCGCGTTCGGGCCGTGGAACGGCAGGGCGACACCCGGTTCACCGTCGAAACCGTCTTCGCTATGGAGACGGTTCCCATCGGCGCGTCCATCGCCAACAACGGCGTCTGCCTGACCGTGGTCGAGAAGGGCCCGGGCTGGTTCGCCGTGCAGGCCTCCGCCGAGACCCTGTCGAAGACGACACTGGGCGGCTGGGCCGAAGGCACGCGCATCAATCTGGAGCGGGCGCTCAAGGTCGGCGACGAGCTGGGCGGGCACATCGTGTCCGGCCATGTCGACGGCGTCGCCACGGTCGTGGAGGTCCGCGCCGACGGCGAGTCGAAGCGCTTCACCTTTGAGGCGCCGGCCACCCTGGCGAAATACATCGCCTCCAAGGGCTCGGTGGCGCTGGACGGCGTGTCGCTGACGGTGAACGAGGTCGATGGTGCGCGCTTCGGCGTGAACATCATCCCGCACACCCAGGATGCGACCACCTTCGGCGCGCTGAAGGCCGGGGATCGGGTGAACCTGGAAATCGATATGCTCGCGCGGTATGTGGCGCGGCTGGCAGGGCAGGAATGACGTCCGAGTTTCACGAATATCTGTCGCGCCCCGAGGAGATCCTCGAGGAGGCGCGCCAGGGCAAGATGTTCATCCTCGTCGACGACGAGGACCGCGAGAACGAAGGCGATCTGGTCATCCCGGCCCAGTGCGCGACTCCCGAGGCCGTGAACTTCATGGCCAAGTACGGGCGTGGCCTGATCTGCCTCGCCATGGACCAGAACCACATCGAGCGGCTGCGCCTGCCGCTGATGGCGCAGCAGAACGGCACCCGCCACCAGACGGCCTTCACCGTCTCCATCGAGGCGCGCGAGGGTGTCACCACCGGCATCTCCGCCGCCGACCGCGCCCGCACCATCCAAGTCGCCATCGACCCGACCGCCGGACCGGACGCCATCGTGACGCCGGGCCATGTCTTTCCGCTGCTCGCCCGCGACGGCGGCGTGCTGGTCCGCGCTGGCCACACCGAAGCCTCGGTGGACATCGCCCGCATGGCCGGGATGACCGCGGCGGGCGTGATCTGCGAGATCATGAACGACGACGGCACCATGGCCCGCCTGCCGGATCTGGTGAAGTTCGCGCAGTTCCACGGGCTGAAGGTGGGCACCATCGCCGACCTGATCGCCTACCGGCGCCGTACCGAGACGATCGTCGAGCAGAAGCTCGCGGCGACGCTGGACAGCCGCTTCGGCGGGCGTTTCCAGATGTACGTCTACGTCAACAAGGTGGCCTACGCGGAGCACATCGCGCTGGTGCGCGGCGACATCTCCGGCGACGAGCCGGTGCTGGTGCGCATGCACGCCCTGTCGGTGCTGGACGACGTGCTGGGCGACCGGAGCGCCGCGCGTGACGGCGAGCTTCAGGCCTCCATGGAAATGATCGCGCGCGAGGGCCGCGGCGTGATCGTCCTGCTGCGCGAGCCGATGGCGAACAGCCTCACGGAATCGGTCAAAGCGCGGCTGGAAGGCCACGAGAACCCGACTCCCGCCCTGCGGGATTATGGCGTCGGCGCGCAGATCCTGCTGGACCTGGGCGTGCGCGACATGGTTCTGCTGTCGAACCGCAAGAAGTCCATCATCGGGCTGGAGGGGTACGGCCTGACCGTGCTCGGCCACCGCCCGATCCCCCTGCAAGACCAGTAACCGCCAGCCGAGCGACCCGAGATGACAGAAAAGCCCCATCTGATGATCGTGGAAGCCCGCTTCTACGAGGACATCGCCGACGAGCTGGTGAAAGGCGCCATCGCCGAGATCGAGAAGGAGGGCGCCACCTACCAGCGCGTCTCGGTCCCGGGATGCCTGGAGATCCCGGCGGCGATCCTGTACGCCCTGCGTTCCATGGACTTCTTCACGGCGCGCAAGCGCTTCGACGGCTATGTCGGGCTGGGCTGCGTGATCCGTGGCGAGACCACCCATTACGACATCGTGTGCAACGAGAGCGCCCGCGGTCTCCAGGACCTCGCGCTGCGCTACGCGCTGGCCATCGGCAACGGCGTGCTGACGGTGGAGAACCGTGAGCAGGCCTGGGCGCGGGCTTCCGTGACGGCCAAGAACAAGGGTGGTTTTGCGGCGCGCGCCTGCCTTGACATGATCGAACTCAAGCGCCAATTCCGCCTCTATCCGCGGTAACCCCGCGGTGCAATTCCTGACAGTAAGAGCATCATGAGCAACGACGACGCGGCTGGCCGCGCGAAACAGAAGCGCGGCTCCCGGAACCGGACGGGTGGCGGATCGGCCAAGGCCCGGCGCAAGGCCGCGCGCCTTGCCACCGTCCAGGCCCTGTACCAGATCGACCTGAACCAGATCGAACCGACCGGCATCGCCGTGGAATCCGTAATCGGCGAATTCGTCAATCACCGGCTGGGTGAGGAGATCGACGGGGCGAAGTTCGTCGCCGCCGATCCGCAGCTGTTCGCCGACATCGTCCGTGGTGTCGCGCACCGCCGGGCGGAGGTCGACGGCATGTTGGCCTCGGCCCTGGAGCCGCGCTACGCGCTGGACCGCCTGGAATTGCTGATGCGCGCCATCCTGCGGGCCGGCGCCTATGAGCTGTTCGTCCACAACGACACGCACCCGCGCATCCTCATCAGCGAGTATGTGGACGTGGCGCACGCCTTCTTCGCGGGGCGAGAGCCGGGCATGGTGAACGGCGTGCTCGACCATGTGGCCCGCGCGCTGCGGCCGGATGAACTGGCCCAGCCGGACCCCAGCCGTGACCAGCCCAAAGACCGCTAGGGCACAGACCGGCAAGCCGCTCGGCGAGTTCGGGCGGATCGACCGTTACTTCAGGCCGCTGGCGTCCGGTTTTCCGGGCGCCCGAGGGCTTGCCGACGACGCCGCCGTGTTCGGCGTTCCACCGGACCAGGAACTGGTCGTCACCACGGACGCCATGGTGGCGGGCGTCCATTTCTTTCCCGACGACGCGCCCGGCGACATCGCCGCAAAGCTGCTGCGCACCAACCTGTCGGACCTCGCCGCCATGGGGGCGGCTCCATACGCCTACACCCTGGTCACCGCCCTGCCGAAGACGGTGGGGGAGGACTGGCTGGCCGGCTTCGCCGCCGGTCTTGGCGAGGATCAGGCCCGGTTCGGAATCGCGCTGGCGGGCGGCGACTCGGTCTCGACCTCCGGACCCATCACCCTGTCGGTGACCGCCTTCGGTCTGGTGCCGAAGGGCGGGGCGGTGCCGCGCTGGGGCGGGCGCCCCGGCGACCGAGTCTACGTCACCGGCAGCATCGGCGACGCGGCGCTCGGCCTGCGGATCGCCTACGGAACGCTGGAGGTGACCGACGACTCGGCGCGCGCCGTGCTGCTGGGGCGTCTGCGGCGGCCCGATCCGCGGACCACGCTGGGGCCGCGTCTGGTCGGGCTGGCGACCGGCTGCCTGGACGTCTCCGACGGTCTGGTCGCGGATCTCGGCCATCTCTGTGAGGAATCGGGCTGCGCCGCCGTTCTGGAGTCGGGTCGCGTGCCTCTCTCGGACGCCGCAAGGACGGTGATCGGCGATGATCCGGTGCGCTTCGCCATGGCTCTGACCGGCGGTGACGATTACGAACTGCTCTTCACCGCCGCGGAGGACGCCGCGCCGGCGCTCGCCGCCCTGTCGGCGGAGACCGGCGTTCCGGTGACGGCCATCGGCCATCTCGTGGAGGGGGCGGCGGGAGACGTCACAGTGACCGATGCGCAGGGGCGGGTTCTCGACCTACCGACTCGCGGCTGGGACCATTTCTGACAGCCTCCCGGTGGCGCGACTCCGCTTAACGCAATCGAAAGCAGGGCGGCACTAGGCTCGATCCGTTCCGTATCCGGGAAGGGATGGGTGTGATCAAGGCCGTCATATTGCTGGTTTTGGGCCTGCTGCTGCTGGGTGGCGCGGGCTTCGGCGGCTGGATGATCTACAACAAGTATTTCGTCGAGCATGAGGAGTCGGCCCCCAAAAAGGAGGAGCCGCCGCCCAAGCCGCCCACCGGCTTTGTCCGCATGGCTCCCTTTGTCGTTCCGGCCATCGGCACGCAGAAGGTCGAGCAGTTCGTGACCGTGGTCGTCACGCTGGAGGTCGTTCTCGACAAGATTCCCTATGTCCAGGCCCGCCAGCCGCTCGTCTACGACCGCTGCCTGTCGGCCCTCTACGCCGCCGTGGACGACCGGTCGGTGATGACGGGCAACTTGGTCAACATCATTGCCGTAAAAGAAAAACTTGCCGCCGCCGCTGCGAAAGTCGTGGGAGAGGGTGTGGTGCAAAATGTTCTTGTTCAGGTGGTTACACAGCGCAATTTGTAACCGTTCTGAAAAAAGCCTATCCGAAAGTCAGGAGCGCCTCGGCCAAATCGCCGCGCCTATTCGGGCGTGGCGGCTGTTGCATTGTGCCATTCTCTTCGGCATCCTTTTTCGGAACAACTCGCCCGTCATCCACCTTCGTTTGTACGGGTCGTTCTCACGACAAGGCGGTAATCGGGCCCGAAACCATAAGAATTTGGGGGAACCGATGGCAGCAGCGTTCGTCATCATCATCGCCAGCGGCCTGTTGGCGCTGGCGTATGGGTACTACGCGGGCAAGCAAGTCATGGCGGCCTCCGCCGGTTCCGACCGCATGCAGGAGATCGCTGCGGCCGTGCAGGAGGGCGCCCGAGCCTATCTGAATCGCCAGTACACCACCATCGCCATCGCCGGCGTGGTTCTTCTCATCATCCTCGGCGCCTTCCTCGGCCTGCATGTGGCGATCGGCTTCCTGATCGGTTCGGTCCTGTCGGGGGCAGCCGGCTATATCGGGATGAACGTGTCGGTGCGGGCGAACGTGCGCACGGCCCAAGCGGCGACCCATGGCTTGGCCCCGGCGCTGGACATCGCCTTCAAGGCGGGGGCGATCACCGGCATGCTGGTGGTCGGGCTGGGTCTGTTGGGGGTGGGTGTCTATTACGGCATCCTGACCATGATCTACCGCGTGACCGACCCGATCGAGGTCCGCTCCGTGCTGGAGGCCCTGGTCGCCCTCAGCTTCGGCGCCTCGCTGATCTCCATCTTCGCGCGGCTGGGCGGCGGCATCTTCACCAAGGGAGCCGACGTCGGCGCCGATCTGGTGGGCAAGGTCGAGGCCGGCATCCCGGAGGACGATCCCCGAAACCCCGCGGTGATCGCGGACAATGTGGGCGACAATGTCGGCGACTGCGCCGGCATGGCCGCCGACCTCTTCGAAACCTACGCCGTCACCATCGTCGCCACCATGCTGCTGGCGGCGATTTTCTTTTCGGGCGAGGTGATCCGCCTGTTGCTCGTCTACCCGCTGGTCATCGGCGCGGTCTGCATCGCCGCCTCCGTCGCCGGCACCTTCTTCGTGAAACTGGGCAGCAACAACAACATCATGGCCGCCCTCTACAAGGGCTTGGCCGCTACCGCGGGCATCTCGCTGGTGCTCATCCTGATCGTGACCGCGATCATGTTCGGCTTCACCCGGCCGATTCCCCTGAACGGCGGCGGCTATGTGACCGGCGGCAACCTGTTCGTCTCGTCCCTGGTCGGGCTGGGCGTGACCGGCCTGCTGGTGTGGATCACCGAATACTACACCTCCACCGCCTTCCGCCCGGTGCGCAGCGTCGCCCGCTCGTCGGAGACCGGGCACGGCACCAATGTGATCCAGGGCTTGGCCGTGTCGATGGAGGCGACGGCGCTTCCCGTCCTGGTCATCTGCGTCGGCATCATCATCGCCTACGGGCAGGCCGGCATCTTCGGGATCGGCATCGCGGCGACCACGATGCTCGCTCTGGCCGGCATGGTGGTGGCCCTGGACGCCTACGGACCGGTGACCGACAACGCCGGCGGCATCGCGGAAATGGCCGACATGCCGAAGGACATCCGCGTGACGACCGACGCGCTGGACGCCGTCGGCAACACCACCAAGGCGGTGACCAAGGGCTACGCCATCGGTTCCGCCGGTCTGGCCGCGCTGGTGCTGTTCGCCGCCTATGTGCAGGATCTGAAGCACTATTTCCCGAACGTGGCGGTCGAGTTCCGGCTGGACGATCCCTATGTGGTCGTCGGGCTGCTGATCGGCGGCCTGCTGCCCTACCTGTTCGGGGCGATGGGCATGACCGCGGTCGGGCGCGCCGCCGGATCGGTGGTGGTCGAGGTGCGCCGCCAGTTCCGTGAGATCAGCGGCATCATGGAGGGCACCGCCAAACCCGACTATGGCCGTGCCGTCGACATGCTGACCCGCGCTGCGATCAAGGAGATGATCATCCCGTCGCTGCTGCCGGTGCTGGCGCCGGTGGTCCTGTACATTGTCATCGCGGCCATCGCCGGTCAGGCGCAGGCTTTCGCCGCTTTGGGCGCCATGCTGCTGGGCACCATCGTGACGGGGATCTTCGTCGCCATCTCGATGACCTCGGGCGGCGGCGCCTGGGACAACGCCAAGAAGTACATTGAGGAGGGGAACCACGGCGGCAAGGGCTCCGACGCGCACAAGGCGGCGGTGACCGGCGACACCGTCGGCGACCCGTACAAGGACACCGCCGGCCCGGCGGTCAACCCGATGATCAAGATCACCAACATCGTAGCGATCCTGCTGCTGGCAATCCTCGCCCAGATCGGCTGAGGCGGATCGACGGGTCGCCTACCGGATCGGCACCAAAAGAAAAGCCCCGCGGAAGCGGGGCTTTTCGCGTCTCTGCAGACTGGTTGATGTCAGCGGCCGGGGCCACGGTTGCGCGAATCCTTGGCGGAGAAGCGCCCGACGTTGCCGAGCATCTGTTCGAGGAAGCTCAGCTCGCGGCCGGCGGTGGGGGTGCTGCGATCGACGATGTCGATCTGCTGCCCGTCGGTGGCGTCGAGCTGCTTCATCTCCGTCACCACGCCATCGTCGTCGAAATGGACGACGACGACACGGCGCTCCATCACGCTCGGCTGGAAGAAGGCGACCTTCTCCGTCTTCTGGCCGATGTAGTACCAGACATTCTGGTCGAAGGTTCCCACGGAGGTCGGCGTGCCGAGGATGTCCGCCACATCCTCCCGCCGCGACTGGCCGGCCTTGATCTCGGCGATGCGGTCGGGGTCCGCCATGTTGCCGCGGGTCGCCACGGTGGGCGAGCACGCGGAGACGGCGAGACCCAGAAAGGCGAAGGCGCACAGCGCCGAAGGAATCGATCTCGTCATGGTGCTCAGGCTATGATGGCGCGGGAGGACCGCCGGACCCTTGCGGCAGGCCGGACTCCGCCCGCAATGCCGGGACAATCGCATCGCGCGGTTTGTCCTGTCAACGAAACTCCGAGCGAGAGAGAAACCGTGCTTGACCGCCTGTTCCGGCGTCGGCGTGAAGCCCGCGCCGTCGCCGATTTCTATCTCACCATCGCAGCGCAGGCCCGCCTGCCGGCCTTCTACCGTGACCTTGGGGTTCCCGACACGCTGGACGGGCGCTTTGACATGGTGGTGCTTCACGTCTTCTTGGTGATGCGCCGCCTGAAAGGGCAGGGGGCTGCTGCCGCGGACCGCTCGCGCCTGCTCTTCGAGGCAATGATCGATCATTTCGAAAAGTCGTTGATGGAGCAGGGGGTGGGCGACAGCGGAGTCGGGCGGCGCATCAAGACCATGGCGCGCGGCATCGCCGGCCGGATCGAGGTCTACGACCGTGCGCTCGCCGCCGAAGACGGTGACGAAGGCGACGCGGCGTTGCAGGTTGCGCTCGACAACAACGTCTATGGCACCGCATCGGAGGTCCCGCCGCAGCGGCTGGCCGTCCTGGCGGCCTATGTCCGGCGCGAGGCCGCCGGGCTGGAGACGCAACCGCTGGAGTCGCTCATGGCCGGAGAGGTCCGCTTCGGTCCGCCTCCCGGCGCCGGCTGATCGCACCCATCGGGTCTCTCCTTACTATAGGCCGCGCCAATTGGACTTGCCTTTCCCGGCGTCCGAATTCATCTGACACTGAGACGAAGGCGCCCGCTCCAGAACGGGCGCTGTGACAAGGAACTGCCTGATATGCGCAACACGCCCCCGCTCTCCGCCGGCCCCGCTCCGGAATTCTCGCGCATCGTCCGCGCCGACGCCGTCCACCGCGACAGCGATCTGGTCGAAACCATCGAGGCGACGGAGGCCGAGCGCAAGGCGCTGGCCGAGCGGTTCGAACTGGAGGGAATCGGACGACTGATCGCCCGGGTCCGCCTGCGCTCCGTGCGCGGCGGACAGATGGTGCGCGTCGAAGGGGAACTGGAGGCCGACGTGGTGCAGACCTGCGTCATCACGCTGGAGCCGGTGCCCGCCCAGGTTTCCGACCGCTTTGGCGCTCTGTTCGCGCCGGAGTCGATGGTCCCCGGCGAGGAGGACGAGATCGAGATCGACCCGAACGTCGCCGAGGAGGACATTCCGGAGGCGATGACCAACGGACGCATCGACATCGGCGAATTGGCCGCCCAGCATTTGTCCCTGGCGCTCGACCCCTATCCTCATGCAGAAGGCGTGGCGTTCGACGGATACAGCGAAGGCGAAGAGGAGGAGGAGGCTGCGGCCCCCGCCGATGATGATGCCGGCGCCGATCCGGAGAAGCCGAACCCGTTCGCCGCGCTGGAACGTCTGAAACGACAGAATTGAGGGCGGAACGGGCTTGCCCTTCGGGGGCAATTGCCGTATTGAATGCCGCTCGCGTCAGGCGGCCCCTCTTCGGGCCGCCTTTTACAATGAAGAGAGTTTACGGCCATGGCTGTTCCGAAGAAGAAGACCTCCAAGTCGCGCCGCAACATGCGTCGCTCGCACCACGCTCTCCCGACCTCGTCCTACGCCGAGTGCTCGAACTGCGGCGAGCTGAAGCGCCCGCACCATGTCTGCGGCTCTTGCGGTCACTACGACCAGCGCGAAGTGGTTCAGAGCGCTCCGGCGGCCTGATGGCGGTTTGGTTGGCCGCCCTACGTCCTAGCCAGGGAGCCTGTCCGCGGTGAGCCAGCGCCTGACCATTGCCCTTGATGCCATGGGCGGTGACAAAGGACCCGACATGGTGATCGCCGGGGCGGATATCGCCCGCGAGCGACACCCGCAGGTGCATTACCTGCTGTTCGGGGACACCGCCCGCATCGAGCCGCTGCTCGCGCAGCGGCCCGCCTTGAGAGCGGTGGCCGAGGTGCGCCACACCCCGGACGCCGTGGCCGGCGACGCCAAGCCGTCGGTCGCGTTGCGCGCCGGGCGCCAGTCGAGCATGCGTCTCGCCATCGACTCGGTGGCGGGCGGGCAAGCCGCCTGTGTGGTCTCCGCCGGCAACACCGGCGCGCTCATGGCCATGGCCAAGTTCGTGCTGAAGACGATTCCCGGAATCGACCGTCCGGCCATCGCCTCCTTCTTCCCGACCCTGCGCGGGGAGAGCGTCATGCTCGACCTCGGCGCCAACACCGAATGCCAGCCCGAGAACCTCGTGCAGTTCGCCGTGATGGGCGCGGTCTTCGCGCGCACCGCGCTGAACCTGTCCGAGCCGACCATCGGCGTGCTGAACATCGGTTCGGAAGAGGTGAAGGGGAACGAGGTGGTGCGCGCCGCCGCGACCCGTCTGCGCGAAATGCCGCTGCCCGGGCGTTTCCACGGATTCGTCGAGGGCAACGACATCGCCACCGGCACGGTGGACGTGATCGTCACCGATGGCTTCACCGGCAACGTCGCCCTGAAGACCGCCGAAGGCACGGCGAAGCTCTTCACGGAGTTCCTGCGCCGGACGTTCCAGTCCTCCTGGACGGCGCGTCTCGGCTACCTGCTGGCCCGCGGAGCCTTCAAGCGGTTGAAGCAGCGCACCGATCCGCGCCGCTACAACGGCGCCATGTTCCTGGGCCTGCGCGGCGTCTGCGTGAAGAGCCACGGGGGCACCGACGCCATCGGGTTCGCCAACGCCATCGGTGTGGCCTACAATCTGGCGGCAAACGGTTTCAACGACCGAATCAAGGAAGAGATGCAGCGTCTCGCCGACGCCAAGCCTCTTCCCGACACGAAGGCGGCGGCGGTCTAACATCATGGTCAAGCGTTCCCGAGTTCTCGGCTGCGGTTCCTACCTCCCGGCCAACGTCGTCACGAATCGCGACCTTGAAGCCCGCGTGGACACTTCGGACGAGTGGATCGTCCAGCGCACCGGCATCAAGTCGCGCCACATCGCCGCCGACGGGGAACTGACCTCCGACCTCGCCATCGCCGCGGCGACCCGCGCGCTGGAGCATGCCGGGGTGGACGCCGCCAGCATCGACTGCATCGTGCTGGCGACGACGACTCCGGACAACACCTTCCCGGCCACCGCGACGAAGGTCCAGGCGGCTCTGGGGACCAAGGGTTTCGCGCTGGACATCCAGGCGGTGTGCGCCGGATTCGTCTACGCCATGGCGATCGCCGACAACTTCATCCGCATCGGGCAGGCCAACCGCGCCCTGGTCATCGGCGCGGAGACCTTCTCCCGCCTGCTCGACTGGAAGGACCGCACCACCTGCGTCCTGTTCGGCGACGGCGCCGGGGCGGTGGTGATGGACGGCTACGACGCCGCCGGGACGTCGGCGGACCGCGGCGTTCTGTCCACGCACTTGCATTCGGACGGCGCCCAGTACGGGCTGCTCTATGTCGATGGCGGCCCGTCGACCACCGGCACGGCCGGGCATGTGCGGATGAACGGCCAGGATGTTTTCCGCCACGCCGTCAGCAAGCTGTCCTCGGTCGTCGAGGAGGCCCTGGCGGCCAACGGTCTGGAGCCGTCGGCGGTGGACTGGCTGGTGCCGCACCAGGCCAACCAGCGGATCATCGACGGCATCGCCCGCAAGCTCAAGCTGCCCTCCGACAAGGTTGTGTTGACGGTGGATCGCCACGGTAACACTTCCGCCGCCTCGATCCCGCTGGCGCTGTGCGAGGCGGTGCACGACGGCCGTGTGAAGCGTGGCGACCTGATCCTCATGGAGGCCATCGGCGGTGGCCTGACCTGGGGTGCCGCGATGGTGCGCTGGTAAGCGGCGCACCCACTTCGCTTTCCGGCACGGGTGCGTTTGCTGCGCCGCTCACAACGACGCGATCCAAGCTTTTGAATTGACCGGGTTCTTTCCCCGGATTACGGTTTTTCCCCTATGGTTTCGGGGGGGAAGCGAACCATGTCACAGAACACCGTCACCCGCGCGCAGCTCAGCGAAGCGGTCTACCAAGAGGTCGGCCTGTCGCGCAACGAGTCCGCCGATCTGGTCGAAAGCGTCCTGGAGGAGATCTCCGACGCTCTGGCCCGCGGCGAGATGGTCAAGATCTCGTCCTTCGGCAGTTTCCAGATCCGGCAGAAGGGGCAGCGGGTCGGCCGCAACCCGAAGACCGGCGAAGAGGTTCCGATCCTGCCCAGGCGCGTTCTGGTCTTCCGGGCGAGCCACGTCCTGAAGAACCGTATCAACGAGGTCGTGGAGGCGGAGGAAGCCGAGGCGCAGCGCGTGAAGGCGGCTTCCTGAGCCGCCGCACGGACCGGCCGACAACGTAGGTTTCCCGGAAAGGTTTCCCGGACATGAAGGCGCGCGGCACCACGAAGTCCGCCACGGCGTTCCGCACGATCAGCGAGGTGTCGTCCGATCTGGACGTGCCTCAGCATGTGCTGCGTTTCTGGGAAGGCAAGTTCCCGCAACTCCGCCCGCTCAAGCGCGGTGGGGGGCGGCGTTACTACCGCCCGGAGGATGTGGACCTGCTGCGGCAGATTCAGAACCTGCTGTATGGCGAGGGCTACACGATCAAGGGTGTCCAGCGTCTTCTGAAGGACGGGAAGGTCGACGACGATTCCGAATCCCGCGGGCCCGAATCCCGCAGGGTGGACGTCGGGCCGGACGAGCCGGATGCCGTCGAGGCCGCTGCGGAGGAGGCACCCGTGGCCTTGTCCGCCATGGAGGAGGCCGCTCCGGATGTTGCGCTGGACAGCCTGCCGGACACCATCCGGCAGGCCATCGCCCAGGCCCTCGACGAGTTGAGGGAGGCGCGTCTTCTGCTCGCAGTGGGGGAAGATAAGGAAATTCGAGGGGTATGAAAAAAAGTGAACTGTAGCGCTTGCGTTGGACCAAGGTCCCGGCTATAGTCCCGCTCCCTTCCGGAACGAAGGGCGGTCCGTCGAACGGAGCGTAGCGCAGCCTGGTAGCGCATCAGACTGGGGGTCTGGGGGTCGCAGGTTCAAATCCTGTCGCTCCGACCAAGTTCCGGATCGGAAGAGAAGCCTTGGAACTCAACGGTTCCAAGGCTTTTTCTTTGCCCATCATCCGCGCTGTTTGCGACCCGGCATTCTCGGCTGTTTGCGAATCCTATTTGGCAGTTGGCTCCAGGCGCTGACCAATGCCTGGAAGAAGCCGGCCATTGAGGGGATGACCAGGACGGTCTCTGAAAGAATGGAAACAGGGGCCATTTCACCTTATTTCGCGCCGGTCACCCCCATCTCCTGTTCCAATGATCGGATATCCAACAGTCGCCACTCCATGCCAAGCTGAACGGCGGCCCTGAGGGGATTTGGCCTGATGGGAGTTGGTCGTGACTGGTCCCCTGCGGAACCGGATCTTGGCCCCGGCCGGGCTGCAAGTGGATGGAGCCGGCTATGATCACGCTGTACACCTACCCCAACCTTTATGGCTTGGCGGACAACAACCCGTATGGCCTCAAGGTCGTGGCGTTTCTGCGCTTGTGTGGATTGCCCTATCGACAAGAGCACATCGTCGACGTCCATGACGCCCCCCGCGCGCAGTTGCCGTACATCCTGGACGGTGACACCGTGGTCGGAGACAGCGATTTCATCATCGCGCACCTGATCCGACGAAATCACCTTTCGATCGACGATGATCTCGGCGAGGCCGAACGGCGCATGGATTGTATGATCCGGCGCACCCTCGATGATCTGTATTGGGTGATGTCCTACTCACGGTGGTCCGATGCGCGGTTCTGGCCGTTGTTTCGGGATGAATTTCTCAAAACGCATCCAAACGTTACGGAGGGACTGCTTGAGGCGGCTCGGCAGTACAACCTGAAACGCTACCATGTCCAGGGCATCGGCCGTTACGAGCCCGACCAGATCTACAGCCGCGGTCTCACTGACTTGGAAGTCATCGCGGGGACCTTGGCGGACCGGCCTTTCCTGTTCGGTGATGCCCCGCATAGCACCGACACCGCACTGATGGGCTTCCTGCCCAACATCTGCCGGTACGAGATCGACACGCCGCTGCGCGTGTTCGTCGCGGCGCAGTCCAACCTCGCCGATTTCTGCCGACGTTCGGCTCCGTTGGTGAATTTTGCGCCGGCCGCGTAGGGGGCTTCTCCGGCGAGACTGGACGGGAACCAGCATCACCTCGGCGTGGCCGTTCGATGAGGGAGGCAATCCGTGCCGTTCACTCGTGCCTTGGCCTATGCGGTCTACACGTTGTGGGTTTCGGTTTGCGCCTTTGCCCCGGAACTTCTCTGGCAAGGGTTCGTGCTGTTGCGCGGGCATTTCGGGACCGCGGAACTGTTTTCCGCACTGTTCATCGGCACGCTTTTCGCCTTCTTCGTCGAACCGCTGGTAGAGCGGTTCAAGGCGGGGCGGTGGCGTTTGGCGCATGCGCCATCCGGTGGAATGCTGCTTGGCGTCCTGGTGTCGCTGGTCTTTGGGATTGTCGTCGTGTGCATCCATGAAGCGATGATCGCGTATCTCGGCGCTGAGCACGCCGGTGACGGGGCCAAGCAAGCCAGTCTGGCACGGGCGATCGACAGCGCCAGCGAGTGGGCTTCGATTCCGGCGGCGGTCACAGCCGCCTGGTTCGTCGCGGGGACATCGCGCCGGCTCGCTCTTCCGGCGACGGGCTTGGCGTGCGTCTGGATTGTCGTCGTCGGCCACGCTTATGGGTGGGGTTGGCCGATCGTGGCGACGAGCGCCGTGCCGGGCTTTCTGATCGCGCTGCTTGGCAGCAGAGTGGTGCTTCGCCATTGGGATGCGAAGACCATTCCCGAGTTGGCGCAACTGACGGCATGGGTGGCAGGGGGCTGGATGCTGCTCGCCTGGGGAATTCAGGCGGGCTCCGGCATGATCGAAAGTCCGGGTTTTCAGATCTACACGCCGGAAGCGTTCTATGAGGATCTTCGTTTTTACCTTGGCTGGTGCCTTGGGCTCCTGGTCGCCCCCAACCCGGTGCCGGACGATGCGTCGAAAACGGTCGTGCACCCTGAAGCGACCCGCGGTTCAGGGTCAAATCCTGTCGCTCCGCCCCATGGTCCGGACGAAGAAAAGGCCTCGGAGTCGGTCGCCTCCAAGGCCTTTTCATCGCCTTTGCCATCGGACCGGCTCGCGGAAACCGCGTCCGCTCAGGCGGCGTTTTCCGATGCGGCCACGGCCTCGTCGGTGGCGGCGTCCGGCTGGTTCATCTTGCGCCGTTGCGCGGCCATGTCGATCAGGGCCGTGCGCAGCGCCGGGTGGCGGGCGGTGAACTGGTTGAAGTCGCGCCGCTCCAGCACCTGAAACTGGCAGTAGTCGACCGCGGCGACGTCGGCGTTGCGCCGCTGCCCGCTCAGCAGGGCCATCTCGCCGAACATCGTGCCGGCGCCCAGGCGGATGGTCTGGCCCTCCATCAGCACCTCCACGGCGCCGGAGGCGATGAAGTACATGGCGTTGGCGCGGTCGCCCTTGCGGATGATGCGCTCGCCGGGCACCGCCGACTTGGGCCGGAACAGCATCATCAACCGCTCCTGCTCATGGGCGTCCAGCAGCGACAGCACCGGGAAGGTCTTGGCGAGCGCCTGGATCTGCAGGTCGTGCTCCTTCTCGCGCTCCTCCGCTTGGTGGCGGGCGTCGGCGAGGCTGCTCTGGAGCTGCTCGAACTGCTCCCAGCCATAAGGCGGCACGCCGGCGGCGCGCTTGGCCTGGAGATGCTTGCGCAGCGCGGCGACCCCCGCGAAGACCGCCGGATTCAAGGTGATCGACAGCAGAGCGCCGGCCAGCACGAGGTCGCGCCCTTCCTCCGGCAACAGGCCGAGCGACATGCCCAACCCGACGAGGATGAAGGAGAATTCACCGATCTGCGCGAGGCTGGCCGACACCGCCAGACCCATGCCCACCGGGAAGCGCAGCAGGATCACGATGCCGAAAGCGATCAGCGACTTGCCGACCACGATCAGGGCCACCACGGCGATGACCGCCAGCGGGTCGCGCAGCAGGATCGACGGGTCGAACAGCATGCCGACCGACACGAAGAACAGAACGGCGAACGCGTCCTGCAACGGCATCGAATCGGTAGCCGCCTTGTGGCTGAAGCGCGATTCGTTCAGCACCACGCCGGCGAAGAAGGCGCCAAGCGCGAAGGACACGCCGAACAGCACCGCCGAACCGTAGGCGACGCCGAGCGCGATGGCGAGAACCGACAGGGTGAACAGCTCGCGCGAGCCGGTGCGCGCCACATTGGTCAGGATCACCGGGACGACGCGCGGGCCGAGCACGATCGCCAGAACGGAGAAGGCCGCGACCTTGCCCAGCGTCAGGGCCAGCGTCAGCCAGATCGGACCGTCCGAGCCGGCGCCATGGCCCCCAGCGGCGCTCCCAGCGGCGCTCCCAGCGGCGCCCGGCGCGTGGCCGCCCAGGACCTCCGCCAGGGCCGGCAGCAGCACGAGCGCCAGGACCATCGCGAGGTCCTCGACGATCAGCCAGCCGACCGCCACGCGGCCTTCGGCGGTGTTCAGCATGTCGCGCTCTTCCAGGGCCTTCAGCAGCACGACTGTGCTCGCCACCGACAGGCTGAGGCCCAGCACGAGGCCGGCGCCGAGACTCCAGCCCCACAGCCAAGCCAGCCCGACGCCCAGCGCGGTGGCGAGGCCGATCTGGCCGACCGCGCCGGGAATGGCGATTTTCCGGACCGCCAGCAGATCCGAGGGCGAGAAATGAAGACCGACCCCGAACATCAGGAGAATGACGCCGATCTCGGCCAACTGGGCGGCCAAAGCACCATCGGCGACGAAGCCCGGCGTGAAGGGACCGATGATGATGCCGGCGACCAGATACCCGACGAGGGGAGGCAAGCGAATGCGATCAGCGAGGTATCCGAAGATGAAGGCCAACCCGAATGCGATGGCGATCATAGAAATAAGTGGAACGTCATGGGACATGCGAAAATCCTGGCTGCATCGGCGCGATGCCGCATAGTACGGATTTTGCTGGTGCTTGTGGGCGGTGGCGTTGGGATTTTTTCCAGTCGCATGCTCGTTTTTTCGGGAACTGGAACGCGATTTGCGCAAATTCCCCTCAATTGCCCAATGATTCGGCGAGGGGTGGGAAACGCGGTGTGACCTTGCTGGCCTGCCGTGATCAAGGGCTGGATAAGCGGGACAGGGCCGCTATGCTTCGCCGGGCGACGGTGAGGTGAGGAGCATGGCGAGCAAAAGACGGAAGGCATCCAGGAAGGCGGGCCGAGGTCGTCCGGGGACAGGGCGTCCGCTGGCGGGCGAATCGATGGTTTTGGAGGGGCGGGCAGCGCGCCCACCGGTCCGGACGGTCCCCGCCGCGCGCGGCCGGAGCGTGGCGAAGCGCGCCCTGTCCCTGGATGGCGATTCGGGGGCGTTTCTCGGACCCGAGCAGCAGTATCTGCTGAAAAAGCGCCAGGAGGTCGAGCGGCGTGAGGCCCGGTTGCGGCGCACCGTCGGCGGTGTGCTGGCGGCGGTCGCGGCTGCGGCTGCGGCAGGCCTGTTCTGGCTGTTCGGCGGACTGTGAACCGCGCCGCGCCCGCTCCCATCTTCGGAACGCAGGCGCGGCGCGATGCGTGTCAGGACCCCAGGCGGCGGCGCAGGAGCGACAGCGGCTGCGGGTCGTCCAGCGACGGTTGGAAGGCGACGGTAATCTCCGTCAGGGCATGCGCCCAGCTCTCCGGGTTGGTGTCCTCCGGCGCCTCGGCGGAGGTGAAGCCGGTGCGCAGGAGGAAGCGGTACTGGTCGGGGATGACGTGCCCGACCGCCCGGACCTCACCCTGATAACCGAAGCGCTCCCGCAGCTCGCGCGCGGTGGAGAAGCCGCGGCCGTCGCGGAACTTCGGGAACTCGATCGCCACCAGGGCGAAGCGGTCCAGGTCCGGCGCGATGGCCGGGGCCAGGGTCCCGCTCTTGACCCGGACGCCAAGCGCCGCGTTGCGCCCGTCGAAGCTCGCGCGCTCCGCCTGCCAGCGCTCGAAGGTGACGACGGCGGGACGGTCGGCGGGAACCGGCTCGCCGTCGGCGACCGCGACCCACTCGTCCTCGACGATGCGGCCGTCCTTAATGAGCGGCATAGACTCTCTCCTTGAACGGGCCGTGGCCGACGCGCTTCAGCGTGTCGATGAAACGTTCCCCGTCGTGCCGGTTGGACAGATAGACCTCGACGATGGCCTCGATGGCGTCCACCGTCTCGTCGGCGGTCACCGCCGGGCCGAGGATGTCGCCGATCGCCGTGGTCAGGGTCGGGTCGCCGCCGACGGTGATCTGGTAGAACTCCTCGCCCTTCTTATCCACGCCGAGGATGCCGATGGCGCCGACATGGTGGTGGCCGCAGGCGTTGATGCAGCCGCTGATCTTGATGCCCAGCTCGCCGATGGTCTGCTGCCGCGCCGGATCGGCGAAGCGGGCCGAGATGGCCTGAGCCAGCGGGATCGAGCGGGCGTTGGCCAGCGCGCAGTAGTCGAGGCCGGGGCAGGCGATGATGTCGCCGATCAGCCCGGCGTTCGGCGTGCCCAGGCCGTTGGCCTCCAGCGCCGTCCACAGGGTGAACAGAGCGTCCTGCCGGACATGGGCGAGGACGAGGTTCTGTGCGTGGCTGACGCGGAGTTCGCCGAAGCTGTGCGCGTCGGCCAGATCGGCGATCAGCTCCATCTGCTCCGAGGTGGCGTCGCCGGGAATGCCGCCGGCGGGCTTCAGCGAGATGGTGGCGGCGGCGTAGCCGGGGACCTTGTGGGCCAGCACGTTGACCGCCACCCAGCGGGCGAAGTCCGGATTCGCGGCCTTGGCGGCCTGGAAGGACTCCGGCTCATCGGTCAGCGTCTCGAAGGCCGGGCCGCCGAAGCGGCGGCGGATCTCGTCGACGACCTCCGGGGCGAGGCGGTATTTTGGGCCGCGCAGGCGGGCGAACTCCTCCTCCACCTCCTGGGTGAATTTCTCCTGGCCCAGCTCGTGGACGAGGATCTTGATGCGCGCCTTGTAGATGTTGTCGCGCCGGCCGTACTGGTTGTAGACGCGCAGGATGGCTTCGAGATAGGCGACGAAGTCCTCCTCCGGCACCCAGTCGCGGATCAGCTTGCCGATGAAGGGCGACCGGCCGAGGCCGCCGCCGACGTAGAAGGTGAAGCCGACCTCGCCCCGCTCGTTGCGCTTGGCGAAGACGCCGACGTCATGGACGCGGATGGCCGCGCGGTCGGCGTCCGACCCCATGATGGCGATCTTGAACTTGCGCGGCAGGTAGGTGAATTCGGGGTGCAGGGTCGTCCATTGCCGCAGGATCTCGGCGTAGACGCGCCCGTCCACAACCTCGTCCCGCGCCGCCCCGACGAACTGGTCGGTGGTGACGTTGCGCACGCAGTTGCCGCTGGTCTGCAGCGCGTGCATGTCGACCTCGGCCAGCTCGTGCAGGATGGCCGGGGTGTCCTCCAGCTTGATCCAGTTGAACTGGAGATTCTGGCGGGTGGTGAAGTGGCCGTAGCCCTTGTCGTATTTGCGCCCGATCTCGGCCAGTTTGCGGAGCTGCCGCGAGGTCAGGACGCCGTAGGGAACGGCGATGCGCAGCATGTAGGCGTGGAGCTGAAGATAGAGGCCGTTCATCAGCCGCAGCGGCTTGAACTCCTCCTCCGTCAGCTCGCCGGACAGGCGACGCTCGACCTGGGCGCGGAACTGCTCCACGCGCTCCGTGACAAAGCGACGGTCGATGTCGTCGTAACTGTAGACCCCGGCGTTGCGGCCGGGCGCGATGTGGTTCATGGAACTCG
This sequence comes from Azospirillum sp. UFLA03-27, assembly GCF_059803775.1. Taxonomy (NCBI): domain Bacteria; kingdom Pseudomonadati; phylum Pseudomonadota; class Alphaproteobacteria; order Rhodospirillales; family Azospirillaceae; genus Azospirillum; species Azospirillum sp. UFLA03-27. The sequence continues at coordinate 58,382 of NZ_JAUQTX010000003.1, forward strand.
CCCTTGTCAAAAAAGTGGCCGCCCGGTTCAGGCCGCAGCCTGCTTGCCGAGATCGATGCGGACGGTGGGGCCGAGCGCCCGGATGCGCTCCCGCGTCTTGACCGGCACCCGCTGCCCGTCGGTGATGCGTAGGTCGAAGGCGTAGACGTCCACGGCGAACTGCTCGCCCTCCGCCTTGGCCTTGGCGGCGGCCAGGGCCGTTTCGGCGGCCGCCGCGTCCTCGAACAGGGCGGCGTCGTCCAGACGCTCCACCCAGCCGAGGTCGGGGCCGGGGGCGAGGAAGATCACCTCGCCGTCGCGCAGGCGGTTGGCGGTGATGGCCTTCAGCACCGCCTCGTTCCTGGACTTATCGCTCAACGCCATGCCTTCAACTCCTAAAACGAACGCTCACGCCGACACGGCGATGGGAAACGGATGCTGGCCGGTGGTCTGCTGCCACGCGCCGATCACCGCGCGCAGCCGGACGACCTCGCCGACCACGACGATCGCGGGGCGCTTGGCCTGTAGCCGCACGACGTCCCGGGCGCAATGGGCAAGATTGGTCTCGATGACGCTCTGCGCCTCGGTGCTGGCGCTCGACACGATGGCGACCGGGGTCATCGGCGGCTTGCCAGCGGCTTCGAGCCGCTCGGCGATGGTCCCGATGGTGCCCAGCGCCATGTAGAACACCAGCGCGCCGGGCAGCCGCGCCAGAACGTCCCAGTCCAGATCGGCGGGCAGACCGCCGGCCTTGTCGTGGCCGGTGACGAAGGTCGCCGTGGTGCCGAAGCCGCGGTGGGTCACCGGGATGCCAGCGTAGGCCAGCCCGCCGATCCCCGCGGTCACTCCGGGGACCACGCGGAAGGGAATCTCGGCCTGGGCCAGCGCCAGGCATTCCTCGCCACCGCGCCCGAAGACGAAGGGGTCGCCGCCCTTCAGCCGCAGCACCCGCCGGCCTTCGCGCGCCAGTTCCACCAGCCGCGCGTTGATCGCCTCCTGCTTGGGGGAGGGGTGGCCGGCGCGCTTTCCCATGTCCACCAGAAGGGCCTCGGGGTTGGCGGCCTCCAGGATGCTGCCGCCGACCAGAGCGTCGTGGACGATGGCGTCGGCCTCGCCCAGCGCCTTGGCGGCCAGCAGGGTCAGCAGGCCCGGATCGCCGGGACCGGCCCCGGCCAGCCAGACGCTGCCCGGCGCGAAGGCGGGCAGGCGGGACAGGAGAGACGATGCGATCATGGCAGCCATCCTTTGGCGGCGATCAGATCCCGGCAGGCGCGCAGCACCTCGGGTCCCTTGGCGCCCGTGGTGCGCAGGCGGTCGCGGAGCGCGGCGAGTTCCGCCAGCCGGTCCGCCCAGACGGCGGGGAACAGAGTCTCCAGCCGTTCGCGGAGCACCTGGGCCAGCGCCGGGCTCTTGCCGCCGGTGGAGACGGTCATCAGAAGGTCGCCGCGCCGTATCACAGACGGCGCGTGGAAATCACAGAGCGGAATCACATCCTCGACATTGACCAGGATGTTGCGGTCGCGTGCCTGACGGGCCAGCGTTTCAGCGACGGAATCGTCGATGCCGACGACGAACAGCACCTGCACGCGATCCAAGTCGGCAGGCGAGGGGAGGGCGCGTCGCAGGGCCGCTCCCGCGAGAGCGATCAATTCCGCATCTGGTTCCGGTGAATAGACCGCCGGTGCCGCGCCACCTTCCAGCAACTGCGCGAGACGGCGCTTCGCCAGCGGTCCCTGACCGACCAGCGCGATCCGCACATGCGTCGGGTCGAGCGCGACCGGGATCACTGCGGCCACCTGTAATGCACACCGAACCTATCGTGAAAAGACATCATGGGCGCATTTAAGCGCGATGGCGGGGTGCAATCAACAGATTTCACAAACTCTCTTAAACCTATAATACATGTAGACAATGTATATGCATTGCAACGCCGTGAAACTGGTGTTAATGTGCAATTCAGAACAAATACTCCACTTCGTGGATAGGCAATTAGGTCATGCTTGATGGACTTGCCCAGGCTGTGAAACGCGACCGCGTGGCCGATCTGACCGAACGGTACGGGCGGCTGGATGGGGCGGTGCTTCTGAACGCCCTTCTGCGTGATGAATTCAACGGCCGCGTCGCCGTGGTTTCCTCCTTCGGAACCGAATCGGCGGTGTTGCTCGCCTTGGCGGCGGAGGCCGACCCGTCCTTCCCTGTTCTCTTCGTCGACACGGGGAAGTTGTTCGGGGAAACGCTGCGCTACCGCGACAAGCTGGTGTCCGCGCTCGGCCTGACCGGCGTGCGCACGATCGGCCCGACCGACGCGGATCTGGCGGCGGGGGACCCTGACAGCCTGCTGTTCACCCGCTCGCATGACGCCTGTTGCCATCTGCGCAAGACGGTGCCGCTGGACCGTGCGCTGGAGGGTTTCGACGCCTGGGTGACCGGACGCAAGCGCTTCCAGGCCTCCACGCGCGCCGCCCTTCCGCTGTTCGAGGCGGAGGAGGGCACGGGCCGCATCAAGATCAACCCGCTCGCCCACTGGGACCGCGAGCGGATCGACCAGGAATTCGCGCGGCGCAACCTGCCGCGCCACCCGCTTGAGGCCGACGGCTTCCTGTCCATCGGCTGCTTCACCTGCACCGAGCGTGTCGCTCCCGGTGCGGACCCGCGGTCGGGCCGCTGGGCCGGAACCGCCAAGACCGAATGCGGCATTCACACCTTCAAGAAGACCGGAACCGCACAATGACCGCCGATCTCGATTACCTTGAGAGCCAGAGCATCTACATCCTCCGCGAGGCCTACAACCGCATCGACAAGCTGGCTCTGCTGTGGTCGATCGGAAAGGACAGCAACGTCCTGCTCTGGCTCTGCCGCAAGGCGTTCTTCGGGCGCGTTCCGTTCCCGGTGGTCCAACTCGACACCGCGATGGAGTTGCAGGAGGTCTACGACTTCCGCGACCGCATCGCCGGCGAATGGGACCTCGACCTGCGGGTGGAGCAGTGCCCGCCGGAAGCGGACATGGACCAGACCCTGCCGCCGCTGACCCGCGCCGCCGCCCGCAAGACGGAGGGGCTGAAGAACCTCCTGCGCACCGGCAAGTACCAGGGCATCATGGTCGGCATCCGCCGCGACGAGCAGGCGACCCGCGCCAAGGAGCGCGTCTTCTCGCCGCGTTCGCTGGAAGGCGACTGGGACGTGAAGGACCAGCCGGCGGAGTTCTGGGACCATTACAAGACCCGCTTCGACGAAGGCACGCACGTCCGCATCCACCCGCTGCTGCATTGGACCGAACTGGACATCTGGCGCTATTCCAAACGCGAGGGGATTCCCATCGTCCCGCTGTACTTCGCCAAGGATGGCAAGCGCTACCGCTCGCTGGGTGAGAAGAACATCACCTTCCCGGTGGACAGCACCGCTGGCACCATCGACGAGATCATCGCCGAACTGGTCGTGACCCGCATTCCGGAGCGCGCCGGCCGCGCCATGGACAACGAGGCCGAGGACAGCTTCGAGCGCCTGCGCAGCTCGGGCTACATGTAAGAAGCGGGGATTGGGACCATGGACATCCGGAACGAATTGAACGGCCAGCTCCGCATCGTCATCGTCGGCCATGTCGACCACGGCAAGTCGACGCTGATCGGGCGCCTGCTGAACGACACCGGCAGCCTGCCCGACGGCAAGGTGGAGCAGGTCCACGAGATGAGCCGCAAGCGCGGCATGCCCTTCGAGTGGGCCTTCGTGATGGACGCGCTCCAGGCCGAGCGCGACCAGGGCATCACCATCGACACCACGCAGATCCATTTCAAGACGGAGCAGCGCCCCTACGTCATCATCGACGCGCCGGGCCACACCGAGTTCCTGAAGAACATGGTGACCGGCGCTTCGCAGGCCGACGCCGCCCTGCTGGTGATCGACGCCGCCGAGGGCGCACTGGAGCAGTCGCGCCGCCACGCCTTCCTGCTGCACCTGCTGGGCGTGCGGCAGGTGGCCGTCGCCGTCAACAAGATGGACCGCGTCGATTTCGACCAGTACCGGTTCGAGGCGGTGTCGCAGGAGATCCGCGCCTATCTGGCGGAACTCGGCCTGCACACCTCCACGGTGATCCCGATCGCGGCGCGCCACGGCGACAACATCGTCACCCGCTCCGACAAGGCGCCCTGGTACGAGGGGCCGACCGTGGTGGAGGCGCTGGACGCCTTCCGCCCGCAGCAGGCGCCCACCGAACTGCCGCTGCGCTTCCCGCTCCAGGACGTCTACAAGCCCGACGACCGCCGCATCCTGGCCGGCCGCATCGAGAGCGGGCGCCTGCGCGTCGGCGACACGCTGCGCTTCTCACCGACCGGCGCCACCGCCACGGTGGTCAGCATCGAGGGGTGGAACCACAGCCAGCCCATCGTCGCCGCCCAGGCCGGGCAGAGCATCGGCATCACGCTGGACAAGCGCATCTTCGCCGAGCGCGGCCATGTCGCGCACCATGAGGAGGGCGCGCCGCACGTCACCCACCGGCTGGGCGTCCGCGCCTTCTGGCTGACCTCGGAGCCGCTGGCGGTCGGCAAGACATACACGCTGAAGATCACGACGGGCGAGCACCGCGTGACGGTGGAGAGCATCACCGCCGTCATCGACATCGAGGACCTGTCGAGCACCCCGGCGAAGGCGGTCCACCGCAACGAGGTGGCCGAGGTCGTCCTGCGCTCCCGCTCGCCGATCGCGGTCGACCTCGCGTCGACGCTGTCGCGGACCGGGCGCGGCGTGCTGATCGACGGCCACGACGTGGTCGGCGGCTGCATCGTCGTCGAGGTGGACGAGGGTCCCGCCGCCTCGGCCAACACGACCGAGGTCTCGCACGCCGTCACGGCGGACGAGCGCAACGCCGCCAACGGCCATAAGGGCGGAGTCCTCTGGCTGACCGGCCTGTCCGGGGCTGGCAAGTCCACCCTGGCCATGGCGCTGGAGCGCGCCCTGTTCGACCGTGGCTGGCAGGTCTTCGTTCTGGACGGCGACAATGTGCGCAACGGGCTGAACGCCGGGCTGGGCTTCTCGGCGGAGGACCGGGCAGAGAACATCCGGCGCGTCGCCGAGACGGCCAAACTGTTCGCGGACGCCGGCGTTCTGGTCATCGCGTCGCTGATCTCGCCGCTCCAGGCCGACCGGGCGCGGGCGCGGGCCATCGGCGGCGAACGCTTCCACGAGGTCTATGTGGCCGCCGATCTCGCCACCTGCGAATCGCGCGACCCCAAGGGGCTGTACCGCCGGGCGCGCGCCGGGGAGATTCCGGAGTTCACCGGCGTCTCCGCCCCCTACGAGGCCCCGGAGTCGGCGGAGCTGACCATCGACACCGGCACGGTCACCCCGGTGGAGGCGCTGGGCGAACTGCTCGACTATGTAGACGGCGCGTTCGGCCGGAATGCCCTGAAGCGCGGCCGGGTATAGCGGCTTCGCCCATCCGTTCTGGAAAAAGCCCCTTCGCGTCGCCGCGGAGGGGCTTTTTCTATAGTGGTTCAGATTTCACATCCCGAAACGTATTATGTGAAATCCGGCATTTCATCATTCGCGAATGTGTAATTCGCTCTTCCTTCCGATAGGAGATGTGCTAAATAGGCGGGCAATTTTCTGCGAGGATGGAACCATGACCGCCCTGACCCGACGTTCCGCAATGCTGGCCGTGGCCGCCGTCGCCTCCTTGGCCGCCCTCACGCCCGGTGCGGCCCGCGCAGCCGATCCGGTGAAGCTGGAGGTCGGCTACATCCCCATCCTTGCCGCCGCGCCGCTGTTCATCCTGGAAGGGGAAGGCTGGGCGCGCGAGGCCGGCATCGACCTGAAGCTGACCAAGTTCGAATCCGGCCCGCACGCGATCCAAGCGATGGCCGCCGGCAAGATCGACCTGCTCTACGCCGGCGTGGCCCCGGTCCTGGTTGCCCGCTCGAAGGGGGCCGATGTGTCGGTCATCGCCAACTCGGCGGTCGAGGAGATGGTCGTCGCCAGCCGTGGCGAGTTCGCCAAGGCCCTGGGCGGCAAGGCCACCGCGGAGTCCATTGCGAAGTTCGTCGCCGACAGCGGCCGCAAGGTCAAGATCGGCACGCAGCCGCCGGGCTCGGTTCCGGACACGGTGCTGCGCCACTGGCTGTTCAAGGTGGTGAAGGCCGACCCTGCCAACGTGGAAATCATCTCCATGGGCATCGAGAAGACCCAGCAGGCCCTGCTCGCCGGCGCGCTCGACGCCGCCACCATCCGTGAGCCGACGGTGACCGTGACCCAGAAGGTCGACCCGAACGTCGGTCTGCTCGCCACCGGCGCGGAGATGTTCCCGAACCAGCCCGGCACCGTCATCGCGGTCCGCGGCCCGGTCGCCAAGGAGCATGGCGAGGCGCTGACCCGCCTTCTCAAGGCGCACATCCGCGCCGTCGACCAGATCGCCAAGGACCCGGCCCGCTCCGCCAAGGTCGCCAACGAGTATCTGGGCAAGGGCCTGATGGAGCCGGCCACTCTGGAGGCCGCCTTCCGCTCGCCGGGGTCCAAGTTCGTCGCCGACCCGCACGGCGTCGTCCCGGCGGTCGAGCAGATGATGGCCTACGCCAAGGAGATCGGCTCCGCCGAGGGGACCGTCCCGGTGGCAGAGGCGTTCGACTTCCGCTTCTACGACGCGGCCGCCGCGAAGTAAGCGCGATGCGTCAGCCGCTGAAGCTTCACAGCTCCATCGCCCTGTCAGCGCTCGGCGTCGGCGCTTTCCTGCTCGCCTGGGAAGCGCTGGCGCGCAGCGGCATCGTGCCCGCCGGGCTGCTGCCGTCGCCCAGCGCGGTGCCCGGCGCCTTCCTGGCGGAGTTCCGGTCCGGAACCTGGCAGGCGATGGTCTTCGCCAGCCTGTCGCACTATCTGTCGGGGCTGGCGCTCGGCACCGTCCTCGGCATCACCTTCGGCACCGCGGCGGCGACCTGGGGCATCTGGGACGCCTTCCAGGCCTGGGTGGTGCGCATGCTGCGCCCCATCCCGTCCATCGCCTGGATTCCCTTCGCCATCATCTGGTTCGGCGTCAGCAAGTCGGCGGCGACCTTCCTGATCGCGCTGACGGTGTTCTGGATCAACTACTATGCCACCTACAGCGCGGTGCGCGGGGTGGACAAGGACCTGATCGAACTCGGCCATGCCTTCGGGCAGGGCGGGCTGATCCCGCGCCTGTTCAAGATCGTCCTGCCCGGCGCGCTGCCGGGCATCCTGGCCGGCGTGCGCGCCGGGCTGGGGCAGGGCTGGATGACGGTGGTGGCGGCGGAGCTGTTCGGCATCTCCGGCCTGGGCGCGCGCATGTCCGACGCCTCCGGCCTGCTCGCCACGCACATCGTCGTGCTCTATATGGTCACCATCGCGGCGCTCTACGGCGTGTGCGACTTCCTGTTCATGCAGGTTCAGCAGCGGGTGCTCGCATGGCAAAAGTGAACGGCTCCGCTGTGATCGATTTGAAGGGCGTCGCCATCGGCTACGGCGCCGAGGCTCCGCCGGTTCTGGTCGACGTCGACCTTTCCATCGAGCGCGGCAGCTTCGTCGCCATCGTCGGGCCGTCCGGCGTCGGCAAGTCGACCCTGCTGCGTGTCGTCGCCGGGCTGCACACGGCGCGCGCCGGTGCCGTCACCATTCACGAGACGAAGAAGCCGGGCCACCGTCCGGTCAGCCTCGTCTTCCAGGACGCCCGCCTGCTGCCCTGGCGGCGGGTCGCCAAGAACGTCCGCTTCGGCCTGGAGGGTCTGCCGATCTCCACCGCCGAGCGGGAGGAGCGGGTGGCCGCCGCGCTGCGTCTCGTCCGGTTGGACGATTACGGCCGGCGCTGGCCCTACGAGCTGTCAGGCGGCCAGCGCCAGCGCGTCGGCATCGCCCGCGCCCTGGCCGTCGATCCCGACATCCTGCTGATGGACGAGCCGTTCGGCGCGCTCGACGCCATCACGCGGCACGGCCTTCAGGACGAACTGCTGCGCATCCACCGCGAGACCGGCAAGACCGTCCTGTTCGTCACGCACGACTTGGAAGAGGCGGTGCATCTCGCCGACCGCATCATCGTGCTGGGCGGCAGCCCGGCGCGCATCGTCCAGGACGTCCGCAACGAGCCGGGCCGCGAGAGCGGCGGCTTCCGCGAGCAGGTGGAGCAGCTGCGGTCGGGGATCGCGGACAATTACAGCATTTGAGGGTGTTGAACCTGTCTCTTATACACATCTGACGCTGCCGACGATTATACGCGAGTGTAGA
>NZ_JAUQTX010000400.1:0-3553 GCF_059803775.1 Azospirillum sp. UFLA03-27
GCGTATAATCGTCGGCAGCGTCAGATGTGTATAAGAGACAGCCGCGGACCAGCGCGCCGGCAAGCCGGGTATAGACGTCCTTGCACACCTCCTCGGTGCGGTTGCGCGGCAGATCGACGAAGTTGGCGTAGGCGACGATCCGCCGATCCTGGAAGCGGTAGAAGACGCCGCTGCGCGACACCTCGGTCCGCAGATCACGGGACAGCCCGTCCACCGTGTCGTGCAGGTCGCCGCGCAGCCGGGTCATGCCCCAGTCGAGCAGGGTCACCGGCTCCCGCGACAGCCAGTCCAGCGCGTCGCGGGCCTGAACCGGCCCCGGGATGAAGGGCAGAAACATGAAGGACGGCAACAGGACGAGCGCGACGAAACACCTCATGGCGTCGGGCCTCCGGACCATCGTTGCGGTGCGACCGTGGCAGCAATGCTATGCCAGGAGCGCGGCCATAGCCAGCCGGATTCCGGGCCGCATGCCGCGCCCAAGCGGAGGTACCCCCGTCAGTCCTCCAGCAGGAAGTCGCGCACCACGGCGATCTGGTCTCCGGTCATCAGCGCCGGGGCGTGGCCGGTGTGGGCGAACTCCACCAGACGGGCCTTGGGCCCGCGGCGGGTCATCTCCTCCGCCGTCTCCGCCGGAAGGATGTCCGAGGTGGCGCCGCGCAGCACCAGAACCGGGCAGCGGATGCGGTCCCAGACGGCCCACAAATCCACGTCCTCCATCGGCTGCGCCTTGAACGCCTCGGCGATGGCCGGGTCGTAGGCGAGGCCGTAGCAGCCGTCCGGACGCAGACGGGCGCTGTGCTCCGCCATGTGGCGCCACGCCTCGTCGGGAAGCCGCCCGAACCCCATCAGGACGAAGCGCAGATAGGATTCGACCGCCGCCAGGTCCTCGAACACCGGGTCCTTGCCGACGTAATCGGCGATGCGCTGCAAGCCCGCCTTCGGGATGAAGGGGCCGATGTCGTTGACGACCAGACGGCGGATCGGACTGTCGGGCTGGGCGGCCAGCAGCATGCCGATCAGCCCGCCCATGGAGGTGCCGACCCAATCCACCGCCTCCACCCCCAGCCGGGCGATCAGCGCCGCCATGTCGGCGCAGTATTGCGGGTAGCCGTAGAGCGTCGGGTTGGCCAGCCGGCCGCTCTTGCCGCGCCCCACCACATCCGGGCAGGCGACGCGGTAGCGGTCGGCCAGATCGAGCGCCAGCGCGTCGAAATCGCGGCCGTTGCGGGTCAGGCCATGCACGCAGACGGCGGTGCGGGCCGCGTCCTCGCGCCCCCATTGGGTGTAGGCGACGCGGTGGAACCCCGCCGCGCTGAGGCCGAGAAAGCTGCGTTCGGACATCGGCACGGGTGGCCCCTCCCCTGTTGGTTCGCTCTCAGCCCTTGCCGGGCTTCGCCAGTTCCGCCGCCTGCCGGACGACCATGGGCGACGGGTCCGCCACCGCGGCGTCGAAGGGATGCCGCGGCGCATCGTACAAGCGGCGGATGGAGCGCACGTAGTTCCGCGTCTCCTCGTAGGGCGGAACGCCCCGGTAGCGGTCCACGGCCCGCTCCCCCGCGTTGTAGCCGGCAAGGGCCAGCGTAACGTCCCCCTGGAAATAGGCCAAGAGCCAGCGCAGGTAGCGCACGCCGCCACGTATGTTCTGGGCGGGGTCGAAGACGTCGGACACGCCGAACCGCTCCGCCGTGTCGGGGATGAGCTGCATCAGCCCCGCCGCCGGAGATCATCGCGCTGGTCCACAAGACCGCGCCCCAGTACGGCCTCGACCCGGCGCTGGTCATGGCGGTGATCCGGGTGGAGAGCGCCTTCCGCTCCGACGCGGTGTCGCCGAAGGAGGCGGCGGGGCTGATGCAGCTCATCCCCGACACGGCGGAGCGGTTCGGCGTGTCCGACGTCTTCGACCCCGCCCAGAACATACGTGGCGGCGTGCGCTACCTGCGCTGGCTCTTGGCCTATTTCCAGGGGGACGTTACGCTGGCCCTTGCCGGCTACAACGCGGGGGAGCGGGCCGTGGACCGCTACCGGGGCGTTCCGCCCTACGAGGAGACGCGGAACTACGTGCGCTCCATCCGCCGCTTGTACGATGCGCCGCGGCATCCCTTCGACGCCGCGGTGGCGGACCCGTCGCCCATGGTCGTCCGGCAGGCGGCGGAACTGGCGAAGCCCGGCAAGGGCTGAGAGCGAACCAACAGGGGAGGGGCCACCCGTGCCGATGTCCGAACGCAGCTTTCTCGGCCTCAGCGCGGCGGGGTTCCACCGCGTCGCCTACACCCAATGGGGGCGCGAGGACGCGGCCCGCACCGCCGTCTGCGTGCATGGCCTGACCCGCAACGGCCGCGATTTCGACGCGCTGGCGCTCGATCTGGCCGACCGCTACCGCGTCGCCTGCCCGGATGTGGTGGGGCGCGGCAAGAGCGGCCGGCTGGCCAACCCGACGCTCTACGGCTACCCGCAATACTGCGCCGACATGGCGGCGCTGATCGCCCGGCTGGGGGTGGAGGCGGTGGATTGGGTCGGCACCTCCATGGGCGGGCTGATCGGCATGCTGCTGGCCGCCCAGCCCGACAGTCCGATCCGCCGTCTGGTCGTCAACGACATCGGCCCCTTCATCCCGAAGGCGGGCTTGCAGCGCATCGCCGATTACGTCGGCAAGGACCCGGTGTTCGAGGACCTGGCGGCGGTCGAATCCTATCTGCGCTTCGTCCTGATGGGGTTCGGGCGGCTTCCCGACGAGGCGTGGCGCCACATGGCGGAGCACAGCGCCCGTCTGCGTCCGGACGGCTGCTACGGCCTCGCCTACGACCCGGCCATCGCCGAGGCGTTCAAGGCGCAGCCGATGGAGGACGTGGATTTGTGGGCCGTCTGGGACCGCATCCGCTGCCCGGTTCTGGTGCTGCGCGGCGCCACCTCGGACATCCTTCCGGCGGAGACGGCGGAGGAGATGACCCGCCGCGGGCCCAAGGCCCGTCTGGTGGAGTTCGCCCACACCGGCCACGCCCCGGCGCTGATGACCGGAGACCAGATCGCCGTGGTGCGCGACTTCCTGCTGGAGGACTGACGGGGGTACCTCCGCTTGGGCGCGGCATGCGGCCCGGAATCCGGCTGGCTATGGCCGCGCTCCTGGCATAGCATTGCTGCCACGGTCGCACCGCAACGATGGTCCGGAGGCCCGACGCCATGAGGTGTTTCGTCGCGCTCGTCCTGTTGCCGTCCTTCATGTTTCTGCCCTTCATCCCGGGGCCGGTTCAGGCCCGCGACGCGCTGGACTGGCTGTCGCGGGAGCCGGTGACCCTGCTCGACTGGGGCATGACCCGGCTGCGCGGCGACCTGCACGACACGGTGGACGGGCTGTCCCGTGATCTGCGGACCGAGGTGTCGCGCAGCGGCGTCTTCTACCGCTTCCAGGATCGGCGGATCGTCGCCTACGCCAACTTCGTCGATCTGCCGCGCAACCGCACCGAGGAGGTGTGCAAGGACGTCTATACCCGGCTTGCCGGCGCGCTGGTCCGCGGCTGTCTCTTATACACATCTGACGCTGCCGACGATTATACGC
>NZ_JAUQTX010000401.1:0-3583 GCF_059803775.1 Azospirillum sp. UFLA03-27
GTTATAGTCTCGTGGGCTCGGAGATGTGTATAAGAGACAGCCACGATCCGCGGCGCGGTCCGCGCCGAGCCCTGTTCGCCGGCGATCTTCTCCCACACGCGCTTGGCAATTCCGCGGTACACCTTCGCGTGCTCCGACTCGGGCTGCGACACCACGATGGGCTGGCCTTGGTCGGAGGTCTCGCGGATGTCGAGGTGCAGCGGGACCTCGCCGAGGAACTCCATGCCGAGGTCCGTGGCTTCCTTGCGGGCGCCGCCGTGGCTGAAGATGTCCGTGCGGTGGCCGCAGTTCGGGCAGCAGAAGTAGCTCATGTTCTCGATGATGCCGAGGACGGGCACGTCCACGCGGCGGAACATGTTCAGCCCCTTGCGGGCGTCCAGCAGGGCGATGTCCTGCGGGGTCGAGACGATGATCGCCCCGGCCAGCGGCACCTGCTGCGCCATGGTGAGCTGGGCGTCGCCGGTGCCCGGCGGCATGTCCACCACCAGAACGTCGAGCGTGCCCCAGTTCACGTCGCGCAGCATCTGCTGGAGCGCGCTCATCACCATCGGGCCGCGCCAGATCATCGGCGTGTCCTCGGCGACCAGGAAGCCCATCGACATCACCTTGATGCCGTAGTTCTCCATCGGCTCCAGGATTTTGCCGTCGCGGCTGGTCGGCCGGCCGGAGATGCCCAGCATGCGCGGCATGGACGGGCCGTAGATGTCGGCGTCCAGAAGCCCGACCTTCAACCCGTTCGCCGCCATGGCGAGGGCGAGGTTGCTGGCCGTGGTGGACTTGCCGACGCCGCCCTTGCCCGATGCGACGGCGACGATCGCCTTCACGCCCGGCACCAGCGGCTTCTGCTCCGCGGGCTGCCCATGGGTGTGGCCGCCGTGGGAGTGGCCATGCCCGCCATGGGAATGCCCGTGATCGTGCCCGTGGCCCTGCTGCGGGGCGGCGCCCTGACCGGCGGGGCGGTGCGCCGTCAAGACTGCGGTGACCGACAGAACGCCCGGCAGGGCCTCCACCGCTTTCTCGGCGGCGTGGCGCACCGGCTCGGCCTGGGCGCCGCGCTTGGGGTCCACTTCGATCGAAAAGGCGACGTGCCCGTCACGCACGACAAGGCCGGAAAGCATGCCGAGGCTGACGACGTCCTTGCCCCGTTCCGGATCGACAACCGTCCTCAGAGCTTCAAGGACTTGAGCTTCGCTGACCTGCGCCATGGTTGAAAACTCCGCTTCCTTCCCGATATTGGCGGATATCCGTCGGTGAAATCCTTCCCCGAATGGGATGGGCACTATAGGGCCGGCGGACAATAATGGTAAAGGGATCGGACGGTCCGGAAACGATTTGTTTTCCGGAATTTCCGTCCCAAGAATTGAGAGAGCGCGAAGGGGAACGAACGGAATGCCGTGGAGCAATCAGGGAGGGGGCGGCGGTGGCGGCCCCTGGGGTCCTCCGCCGGGTGGTGGCGGTCAGAATCCGTGGGGCCGTCCGCCGGGTGGCGGTGGAGGCGGCGGTGGTGGTGGCGGCGGAGGGCCGCAGCCGCCGGACCTGGAGGATCTGCTGCGCCGCGGCCAGGACCGCCTGAAGCGGGTGATGCCGGGCGGCGTCGGCAGCGGCCGGGGCATCGCGCTTGTCGTCGGCCTGCTGGCCGTGGTCTGGCTGGCCAGCGGCATCTACCGCGTCGAGGCGGACGAGCAGGGCGTTGTTCTGCGCTTCGGCCAGTGGGTGCGCACCGAACAGCCCGGTCTGCGCTACCACCTGCCGTCGCCCATCGAAACGGTGCTGATGCCCAAGGTGACGCGCGTCAACCGGATCGAGGTCGGCTACCGCTCGGCCGGCGACGGGCGTCGCGGTGATCGCGACGTTCCCGACGAGTCGCTGATGCTGACTGGTGACGAGAACATCATCGACATCGACTTCACCGTCTTCTGGGTCATCAAGGACGCAGGCGAGTATCTGTTCAAGATCCGCGACCCCGAGGCCACCGTGAAGAAGGCGGCGGAAAGCGCGATGCGCGAGGTCATCGGCCGCACCGACCTGCAGCCGGCCCTGACCGAGGCCCGCCAGCAGATCGAAACCTCCACCCGACAGCTCCTCCAGGCCATGCTGGACGACTATGAGGGCGGCATCGAGGTGACGCAGGTGCAGTTGCAGAAGGCCGACCCGCCGTCGCCCGTCATCGACGCCTTCAACGACGTGCAGCGCGCCCGCGCCGACCGCGAGCGCGCCCGCAACGAGGCCGAGGCCTACCGGAACGACGTGATCCCGCGCGCCCGAGGCGATGCGGAACGGCTGATCCAGGAGGCTTCCGCCTACCGCGAGCAGGTCGTGAACCTGGCCCAGGGTGACGCCGACCGCTTCCGCAAGGTGTTCGACGCCTACTCGACCGCCAAGGACGTGACCGCCAAGCGCATGTATCTGGAGACCATGGAAGAGATCCTGAGCGGCGCCAACAAGGTCATCATCGACGGCAACGCGCAGGGTGCCCAGGGCGTGGTTCCCTACCTGCCGCTCAACCAGCTTCAGCCTGCCCCGGCGCGGCCCGCCGGCCAGCAGCCGGCCCGTTGAGGAGGGATGCCATGAACCGCACATTGTTGGTCGCCGGCATCGGCATCCTCGCCGCGGGCGTGCTCGCCTCGGCCTCGCTGTTCACGGTGAACGAGGCGCAGCAGGCGCTCGTCCTCCAGTTCGGCGAGCCGATGCGCGTCATCCGCGAACCCGGCCTGAAGGCCAAGATCCCCTTCATCCAGGAAGTCCGCATCCTCGACCGTCGCGTGCTCGATCTCGACCCGCCGGTGGAGCAGGTCATCCTGGCCGACCAGAAGCGCCTGGACGTGGACGCCTTCGCGCGTTACCGCATTCTGGACCCGCTGCGCTTCTACCAGACCGCCGGCAACGAGGCGGTGGCCGAGACGCGGATGAACGCCATCGTGAACTCGGCGCTCCGCCGCGTTCTCGGCAGCGTGACGCTGCTCGCCATCCTGTCGGACGAACGTCCGCGCGTGATGAACGACATCCGCGGGCAGGTGAACGACGAGGCGAAGCGCTTCGGCATCGAGATCGTCGATGTCCGCATCCGCCGCGCCGACCTGCCGGAGGAGACCAGCCAGTCGATCTTCGCCCGCATGCGGTCGGAGCGTGAACGCGAAGCCGCGGAGGCCCGCGCCCAGGGTCAGGAGCAGTCGCAGCAGATCCGCTCCCGCGCGGACCGCGAGCGCACCGTCATCCTGGCCGAAGCGCAGCGCGATTCGCAGATCCTGCGCGGTGAAGGCGACAACCAGGCGCTGAAGATGATCGCCGAGGCGACGTCGCAGGACCCGCAGTTCTACAGCTTCTACCGGACGCTCGAAGCCTACCGGAAGTCGCTGAACAAGGACGACACCACCATGGTGCTGTCCCCGACCGGCGAGTTCTTCCGCTACTTCGGCGACATCACCGGCGGCGGCAACGGCCAGCCGGCTCCGGCTTCGGGCAGCGGCCCGGCGCTGCAGCGGGCCCCGGCTCCGGCGACCGCCCAGCAGCAGTAAGTCGTCGCGCTCGCTTCCCCTTCCCCCTTGTCCCTGTCTCTTATACACATCTCCGAGCCCACGAGACT
>NZ_JAUQTX010000402.1:0-3572 GCF_059803775.1 Azospirillum sp. UFLA03-27
GCGTATAATCGTCGGCAGCGTCAGATGTGTATAAGAGACAGACCCCGACCCTCCCCCGCTGGGCGGGGGAGGGGACTGCCGCCGCTTCGCCTGAGGCTCCCTCCCCCGCCCAGCGGGGGAGGGTCGGGGTGGGGGCAGGACCCGCGCCACCAAAGAACCTCCCCGGAGAAAAAACGACATGTCCCCCGCTTCCGATCGCATCACCAACTTCATCGCCGGCTCCTGGCGGCCGGGCCGCGACCGGCTCGACATCTTCAACCCGTCGAATCTGGACGAACTGGCCGGTTCCTACTCGCTGGCCGGCGCCGACGACGTGGCGGAGGCCGTCGCCACGGCGCGCGCCGCCCAGCCGCAATGGCGCGCCGCCACGGTGGAGCAGCGCTCGCTGGTGCTCGACGCCATCTCCCGCGCGCTCTTCGACCGCAAGGACGAGCTGGCCCTCATCGCCGCGACCGAGGGCGGCAAGACCATCCCCGACGCGCTGGGCGAGATCACCCGCGCCGCCCACCTCGCCCGCTTCTTCGCCGCCGAGGCGCTGCGCGCGCCGGGCGAGACGCTGGGCTCGGTCCGGCCGGGGGTCGAGGTCGACGTGACGCGCGAGCCGGTCGGCGTCATCGGCCTCGTCACGCCGTGGAACTTCCCGGTCGCCACGCCGATGTGGAAGATCGCCCCGGCGCTGGCCTTCGGCAACGCCGTCATCTGGAAGCCGTCGGAGAAGACCCCCGGAATATCCATCGCCGTCACCCGTATCATCGCGGAGGCGCTGGAGGCCCACGGCATGCCCGCGGCGCTGTTCAATCTGGTGATCGGCGCCGGCCCCAACGTCGGCGCCGCCGTGGTCGACGCGGTGGACGCCGTGTCCTTCACCGGCTCGGTCAACACCGGACGGCGCATCGCCGTGCGCTGCGCGGAGCGCATGATCCGCGTCCAGCTGGAGCTGGGCGGCCAGAACCCGTTGGTCGTGCTGGGCGACGCCGACCCGGAGCGCGCCGCCGAGATCGGCGTCAACAGCGCCTATTTCCACGCCGGCCAGCGCTGCACCGCCACCGGCCGCTTCATCGTCGAGGATTCGATCCACGACGCCTTCGTCGCCGCGATGACGGAGCGGATGGCGGCGCTGCGCGTCGGCCACGCCCTGCAGCCGGAGACGCAGATCGGCCCGGTCATCGACGAGTTCCAGCTCACCAAGAATCTGCAATACATCGACACCGGCCTGAAGGAAGGCGCGCAGTTGGCGTCCGGCGGCGGGCGGCTGGACCGACCGACGCGCGGCTGGTTCCTCGCCCCGACCCTGTTCACCGAGACCAGCAACGCCATGACCATCAACCGGGAGGAGGTGTTCGGCCCGGTCGCCAGCGTCATCCGCGTCAAGGATTACGAGGAGGCCCTGGCGGTGGCCAACGACACCGACTACGGCCTGTCGTCGGGCATCATCACCAACTCGATGAAGCACGCCCGCCACTTCCAGGCCAACATCCAGGCCGGCATGACCATGCTGAACCTGCCGACGGCCGGCGTCGACTACCACGTGCCCTTCGGCGGCCGGAAGATGTCGAGCTACGGCCCGCGCGAGCAGGGGCGCTCCGCCATCGAGTTCTACACCATCATCAAGACGGCCTATCGCGCGCTGTGACGCGGAACCGAAGCCCAGGGAGAGCCTCCTTGTCCAAAGACATTTCGGGGTCCAACCACACCCCGACCACCGGGCGGCCGGACTTCGCGACGGCCGTGCTCGCCCCCATCCACGCCATCGTCGGCGACCGCGGGCTGATCACCGATCCCGGCACCATGCAGCCCTTCATGGAATCCTGGCGCGACGGCTGGGTCGGCCGTTCGCCCGCCGTGGTTCTGCCCGACAGCACCGAGGCGCTGGCCGCGGTGGTGCGCATCTGCGCCGAGACACGCACCCCCATCGTGCCCCAGGGCGGCAACACCGGCCTGACCGGGGCCAGCCAGCCGCACGCCGACGGGACGGAGATCGTCCTCTCGACCAACCGGCTGAACCGCATCCGCGAGATCGACATCGACAACGACACGATGACGGTGGAGGCCGGCTGCATCCTCGCCAACATCCAGAACGCGGCGCGCGACATCGGCCGGCTGTTCCCGATGAGCCTCGCCGCCGAGGGCTCCTGCCAGATCGGCGGCAACATCGCCACCAACGCCGGCGGCGTGCAGGTCGTGCGCTACGGCAACATGCGCAACCTCGTCGCCGGGCTGGAGGTGGTGCTGCCCGACGGGCGGATCTGGGACGGGCTGCGCGGGCTGCGCAAGGACAACGCCGGCTACGACATGAAGCAGATATTCATCGGGTCGGAGGGCACGCTGGGCATCGTCACCGCCGCGGTGCTGAAGCTGTCGCCGCTGCCGCGCGCCACCGCCACGGCGCTGGTCGCCGTGTCGGCTCCCAGCGACGCCGTCGATCTGCTGACCCGCGCCAAGGGTGTCGCCGGCGACCGCATCATCACCTTCGAGCTGATCCAGCGCGACTGCATCGACGTGGCCCGCCGCCACGTGCCGGACGTGCCCGACCCGCTGCGCGACCGCTATCCCTGGTACGTGCTGGTCGAGCTGGCCGACCAGGACGGCGGCAACCGCCTGATGGAGATGCTGGAAGGCATCCTGGAGGCCGGAATGGAGGCCGGCGAGGTGCTGGACGGCGTCGTGGCCGCCTCCAAGGCCCAGGCCGATTCGCTGTGGCGCATCCGCGAGGGCATCCCGGAAGGCCAGAAGCGCGAGGGCGTGTCCTTCAAGCACGACGTGTCGGTGCCGATTTCCCGCGTGGCGCGCTTCCTCGACCGCGCCAACGCGGCGCTGGAGCGGGAATGCCCGGGCATCCGCCCCTTCGCCTTCGGCCATCTCGGCGACGGCAACATCCATTTCAACCCGATCCAGGCGGAGGGCGGCGACCCGGCCGAATGGAAGGCGAAGCTGGCGACGGTCAACGCCATCGTCCACGACATCGTCGTCGAGCTTGGCGGTTCCATCTCCGCCGAGCACGGCATCGGACGGCTGCGCATCGACGAGATGCCGCGCTACAAGTCCCCGGTCGAGTTGGACATGATGGCGACGCTGAAGCGCGCCTTCGATCCGCACAACATCATGAATCCCGGCAAGATCCTGCGCGCCTGAGCGCGGTTCCGCCAGTCTAGGATTAAACCCATGAAGATCCTCGTCCCGGTCAAGCGGGTGGTCGATTACAACGTCAAGATCCGCGTCAAGGCGGACGGCTCCGGCGTTGAGACCGCCAACGTGAAGATGAGCATGAACCCCTTCGACGAGATCGCCGTCGAAGAGGCCGTCCGCCTCAAGGAAGCCGGCAAGGCGACCGAGGTCATCGTGGTCACCGTCGGCCCGATGGCGGCGCAGGAGACGCTGCGCACCGGCCTCGCCATGGGCGCCGACCGCGGCATCCTGGTCCAGACCGACGCCGAGACGCAGCCGCTGGCCGTCGCCAAGGTGCTCAAGGCGCTCGTCGACAAGGAAGGCCCGACTCTGGTCATCCTCGGCAAGCAGGCGATCGACGACGACTGCAACCAGACCGGCCAGATGCTCGCCGCCTTGCTGGGCTG
>NZ_JAUQTX010000403.1:0-3498 GCF_059803775.1 Azospirillum sp. UFLA03-27
GCGTATAATCGTCGGCAGCGTCAGATGTGTATAAGAGACAGCGTCATGAGTGATGCCGCCCCGGACAGCCTCGCCCACCACCTCGCCCGCCGCATCATGATGGACGGGCCGCTGTCGGTTGCCGCCTTCATGGCGGAGGCGCTGGGGCATCCGCGCTTCGGCTACTACATGCGCCAGGACCCCTTCGGCGTGTCCGGCGACTTCACCACCGCCCCGGAAATCAGCCAGATGTTCGGCGAGCTGGCCGGGCTGTGGTGCGTCGACACCTGGGCGCGGCTGGGCGGCCCGGCCCCCGTCCATCTGGTGGAGCTGGGGCCGGGCCGCGGCACGCTGATGCAGGACGCCCTGCGCGCCGCCGCGCTCGTCCCCGCCTTCCGCGAGGCCGCCCAGCTCCATCTCGTCGAGACCAGCCCGACGCTGCGCGCCCGCCAGAAGGAAACCCTGGCCGGCCTTCCGGTCGCTTGGCACGACCGGCTGGAGGACGTGCCCGAAGGCCCGACCCTGATCCTCGCCAACGAGTTCTTCGACGCCCTGCCCATCCGTCAGGTTCAGAAGACCAACCACGGCTGGTTCGAGCGGCTGATCGACATCGACCCCGCCGCATCCGCCGATATGACTGCCGACACGCCCCGCTTCCGCTTCGTCCTGGAGGCCTTCGGCAGCGCCGGCGCCCGTCTGATCCCGACGGCCCTGCGCGACGCGCCGGAGGGCAGCGTGGTCGAGGTCTCCCCGGCGTCCCAGGCGGTGGCCCGCCTGATCGGGGAGCGTCTGGCCGCCCACCCCGGCGCGGCGCTGGTGATCGACTACGGCTACCGCGGCGGGCCGGCGGTCGGCGACACGCTCCAGGCGCTGCGCCGCCACGCCTACGCCCCCGTGCTGGACGCGCCGGGCGAGGCCGACCTGACCGCCCATGTGGATTTCGCCGCCATCGCCGCCGCGGCGCGCGAGGGTGGAGCGGAGAGCTTCGGCCCGGTGGACCAGGGCGACTGGCTGGTCCGGCTGGGCATCCAGCCGCGCGCCGCCGCGCTGAAGCGCAACGCCACGGCGAAGCAGGCCGCGGACATCGACTCCGCACTGGCCCGCTTGATCGCGCCCGACCAAATGGGCACCCTCTTCAAGGCGATGGCCCTCGCCTCCCCCGGCCTGGGCTCACCGGCGGGCTTCGAAAGCCCGGATCTGGCATCCTAGACACTGGCATCCGAACAAGAGACCGCGACAGCAAAGGGACGGGTTCGTGATTACGCTTGGCGCGCTGAACGACATCACCCACATCCGACACGCCTTCTTCACCCGCACCGGCGGCGTGTCGACGGGGCTGTACGCCTCGCTGAACGTCGGCTTCGGCTCCGGGGACGCGCCCGCCGCCGTGGCGGAGAACCGCGCGCGCGCCGCCGCCCGCATGGACGTTCCGCCGGAGCGGCTCGTCACCTGCTATCAGGTGCACAGCCCGACCTGCGTCGCCGTGACCGAGCCCTGGACGCCCGATCAGGCGCCGCACGCCGATGCGATGGCGACCGACCGTCCGGGGATCGCGCTGGGCATCCTGACCGCCGACTGCGCCCCGGTGCTGTTCGCCGACGAGAAGGCCCGCGTCATCGGCGCCGCCCATGCCGGCTGGAAGGGCGCCAAGGGCGGCGTTCTGGAGGCGACCATCGCGCGGATGGAGGAGTTGGGCGCCAAGCGCAACCGCATCGTCGCCGCCATCGGCCCCTGCATCGCCCAGCGCTCCTACGAGGTCGGGCCGGAATTCCCCGCCTCCTTCCTGGATGAGGACCCGCGCAACCGCGATTACTTCGCGCCGGCCCGCCGCCCGGATCATTTCCTGTTCGATCTGGCCGGCTACATCACCCGCCGCCTGGGCGACACCGGGGTGGAGATCATCCAGCGCTGCCCCAACGACACGGTGGTCGAGGAGGACCGCTTCTTCAGCTACCGCCGGTCCTGTCTGCGCGGCGAGAAGGACTATGGGCGCGGCCTGTCGGCCATCGTCCTTCAGGGCTGAACACGACAGAAAAGTTCCCACCCGAAATTTGTTCTTACCTCTGACTGATTGCGATACGACCTATTTCAGGTAAGATCGATTCTCAAGGGTGAGGGCATTCCGGAGAGGGAGACGCCGGCATGACGATGGACGCGCACCGGGACGACACGCATCGGGGCGATTGGCGCAGCGCGCGGATGGTGCTCGACAACGGCGGGTTGGACGCCGACCACCGGATGCAGCACGAGCTGATCCGCCGCTTCGTCGCCCTGCCGGGCGAGGAATCCGGGCGCAAGCCGGCGCTGGCCCTGCTGAGCGAGCTGCGCCGCGTCTCGGTCCGCCACTTCCTGCGGGAGGAGCGGGTCCAGGCCTCGATGCGCTACCCGCATCTGGAGGAGCACCGGGCGCAGCACCGCAGGCTGGCCACCCTGCTGGACGACATCATCGGACAGGTGGACGCCGAGGAGTCGGCCTTCGAGTACGGCTATGTGAAGGCCAAGGCGGACGAGCTTCTGCAATTCTGGTTCTTCGACCATTTCGTGAAGGCCGACCTGCCCATGAAATCGCACCTTGCGAAGTTCGCTGTGCGGTGATGCGCAAGCGTCCTGCCGCCACGCTTGCGCCATGCGGGAATCGCAGGGCCGGCTGGCTGCGGCGTCTTGAACCGCCCGTCATGGAACGTTTACATAGGTGCGCCCCTTTGTTATGGTCCGCCGCGTTTTCAAGGGGCGGCGTCGGCAAGGGACTGACGGGCGCACCGGAACCTATTCCCTGCAGAGAGAGCCGACTGCGATGAAGGTGCTTGCCGGCAACAGCAACCGTCCGCTGGCCGAGGCCATCTCCACCTGTCTCGGCGTGCCGCTGACCAAAGCGAGCATCCGCCGTTTTTCGGACATGGAGGTGTTCGTCGAAATCCTGGAGAACGTGCGCGGCGAAGACGTGTTCGTGGTCCAGTCGACGTCGTTCCCGGCCAACGACAACCTGATGGAGCTGCTGGTCACCATCGACGCCCTGCGTCGCGGGTCGGCCCGGCGCATCACGGCGGTCCTCCCCTACTACGGCTATGCGCGCCAGGATCGCAAGACCGGCCCGCGCACGCCGATCTCGGCCAAGCTGGTCGCCAACCTGATCACCCAGGCCGGCGCCAACCGCGTGCTGACCATGGACCTGCATGCGGGCCAGATCCAGGGCTTCTTCGACATCCCGACCGACAACCTGATGGCCGCCCCGGTGTTCGAGAAGGACATCCGCGCGACCTTCGAGGACATCGGCGAGGTGACGATGGTGTCGCCCGACGTCGGCGGCGTGGTGCGCGCCCGCTCGCTGGCCAAGCGGCTGGACGCCGATCTCGCCATCATCGACAAGCGGCGTGAGCGCGCCGGCGTGTCGGAGGTGATGAACATCATCGGCGACGTCAAGAACCGTCGCTGCATCCTGCTCGACGACATCGTGGATTCGGGCGGCACGCTGTGCAACCTGTCTCTTATACACATCTGACGCTGCCGACGATTATACGC
>NZ_JAUQTX010000404.1:0-3551 GCF_059803775.1 Azospirillum sp. UFLA03-27
AGAGACAGCGGCGGCACCGCCCCCACCGGCGCCGCCCCCACCGACATCGCCGCAGCCCGTGCCAGCGCCGGAGCAGGTGGCCGCAGCGCCCCCGAATGGCAATGGGAACAGCGCGGTGCGCAACCACAGCCGGTCGGCCAGCTTCCAGGACTGCCCGGCCTGTCCGGTGATGGTACGGATCGCACCCGGCAGCTTCAGCATGGGCAGCGACCAGGGCGACCGCTCGGAGCGTCCGGTGCGCAAGGTCACCATTGCCAAGCCCTTCGCGCTCGGCGCTTACGAGGTGACGGTGGCCGAGTGGCGCGCCTGCGTCGAGGGTGGCGGCTGCACCGGCGGCATGCCGCGCATGACCAAGCCCACCGACAGCACCCCGATCCACAACATCTCCTGGCTGGAGGCCCAGGCTTATGTGAAGTGGCTGAGCCAAAAGACCGGCCAGCGCTACCGCCTGCCGTCCGAGGCGGAGTGGGAATACGCGGCGCGCGGCGGCACGACCGGCCGCTACTGGTGGGACGGTCAGACGGGAACGCTCGCCAACTGCAAGGACTGCGGCGGGGCGCAGGAGCGGCTCACCCCGGCCTCGGTCGGCAGCTACAAGCCGAACCCCTTCGGGCTGCACGACATGAACGGCGGGGTGGCGGAGTGGGTCGCCGATTGCTGGCACGCGGACTATGCGGGCGCGCCGACGGACGGCAGCGCCTGGACCCCGGCCAACTGCCGGGAGCGCGTGCTGCGCGGCGGGTCCTGGCGGGGCGGCTTGGCTGACATCACCGACACGGCGCGGCTGTTCTACGATCCCGACGTGCGGTACCTGAACAACGGGGTGAGGGTGTTGAGAGAGTTAAATTGAGGGGTGGGGTCCGAAACGACCATTCACCCATTCGCCTCGGCGATCTCCTCCAGCGCATTGCGGTCGAGCAGGGTGATCCGCCCGGACTCCATGGCGATCACGCCGTTGCGCTGCCATTCGCCGAGCAGCTTGTTGATGCTTTCCCGCGAGACGCCCACCAGACATCCAAGCTGCTGCTGCGACAGCTTGATGTCCAGCTTCAACCCGCCCGGTGCCGGCTTTCCGAACACATCGGCCAGGCGCATCAGCGCGCGGGCGAAGCGCGACGACGCCTCCAGGAACAGCGTGTCCTCCAGATGCTCACTGGTCTGGCGCAGCCGCTTGCACAGCACGGTGATGAGCTGGAGCGCGACCGCCGGACGCTCGTTGAGCAGCGGCACGAACTTCGAGCGGTCGAGCACCAGGAGGTCGGTCTCCTCCAGCGCCACGGCGTCGGCGGTCCGCGGCTCGCCATCGAGCAGGGCGATCTCCCCGAACAGGCCGCCCTTGTTGATGATGTTCAGCACCAGCTCCTTGCCGTCGGTGGAGTGGGAGCAGATCTTCACCCGCCCGCGGATGACCGCCATCATGCTGTCGCCAGGGTCGCCCTTCTGGAAGATGACCGCGCCGGGCCGGAAATAGGCCAGCCGGGCGCTGGCGGCGAGGCGTTGCAACTCCGGCTTCTCCAGATGCTTCAGCAGGAAATGCCCGGACAGCACCAGTTCCTTGTCGAACGCGATTCGCACCGTCGTCATGGTCGCCCCCATACGGCTCGATGCCAGACAGTGTAGCGGGCGGAGGGCTTGCAACCGCAGCGCCAGAGGCGGTAACGCGCTCGCCCGTCCCTGCCACGTTCTTGCGGGCATAGGGGAAGGGACCGACCAAAGGTGAATCTTGTTCTGCCCAATGGTTCGTGACTACCATCGTCAGCAAGGCGCCCGGTATGAGGTGCCGGCCCTGAATCCGGGACTGCAGAACAGGGAAGGAGACGAGCGTGGGCGCCACCACTCCGTCCGCAGACCTATCCAGGCGCACGGCCAACCATGTGCCGCTGACGCCGCTGGATTTCCTGCGCCGCTCCGCGATGGTCTATCCGGACAAGACCGCCGTGGTCTACGGCCCCTTGCGGCGGAGCTGGGCGGAGGTGGAGCGCCGCGCCCGCGCGCTGGCTTCCGCGGTGAGCCGGGCCGGCGTCCTGCCGGGGGAGGTGGTGTCCGTCCTGGCCTTCAACACCCCGGCGATGCTGGAGGCGCATTTCGGCATCCCCGGCGCCGGGGCGGTGCTGAACGCCATCAACACGCGCCTCGACCCGCCCGCCGTCGCCTTCATCCTGGAGCACGCCGAAAGCCGCCTGTTCCTGGTGGACCGCGGCCTGTCCGCGGTGGCCCGCGCCGCGCTGGAGCGCATGGCGGCCCCGCCGCGGGTGGTGTGGATCGACGACCCGGCGGCGCAGGACGCCGACCCGGTGGGCGAGCTGGAGTATGAGGATTTCCTCAAGACCGGCGATCCCGAGGCGCCCTGGCGGACGCCCGAGGACGAGTGGGAGTCCATCGCGCTCAACTACACCTCCGGCACCACGGGCAACCCCAAGGGTGTTCTGTACCATCACCGCGGCGCCCATCTGAACGCGCTCGGCAACGTCATCACCTTCGGGCTGCGGCCTGACAGCGTCTATCTGTGGACGCTGCCCATGTTCCACTGCAACGGCTGGACCTACCCCTGGGCGGTGACGGCGGTCGGGGCGACCCACGTCTGCCTGCGCGCTGTGGACCCGACGGCGATCTTCCGCCTGATCGCCGAGGAGAAGGTCACCCACCTCTGCGGCGCGCCGGTCGTGCTGACCATGCTGATCCACGCGCCGGACGCGGTGAAGCGCGGCTTCGACCACGGCCCGGTGCAGGTGGCGACCGGCGGTGCCGCGCCGCCCAGCGCGGTGATCGCGGGGATGGAGCGGATGGGCTTCCGCCTGACCCACCTCTACGGCATGACGGAATGCTACGGCCCCTCCACCGGCTGCGCGTGGCAGGAGAGCTGGGCGGACCTGCCGCTGGAGGAACGGGCGGTGAAAATGGCCCGCCAGGGCGTGCCCAACGTCACCATGTCCGAGCAGACCGTGCTGGACCCCGACACCGGCCGCGAAGTGCCCGCCGACGGCGAGACTCTCGGAGAGCTGGCGCTGCGCGGCAACACGGTGATGAAGGGGTACCTGAAGAACCCCGCAGCGACCGACGAGGCGTTGCGCGACGGCTGGCTGCACACCGGCGACCTCGCCGTGCTGCACCCCGACCGCTACGTCGAGATCAAGGACCGCGCCAAGGACATCATCATCTCCGGCGGCGAGAACATCGCCTCGCTGGAGGTCGAGGAGGTTCTCTACAAGCACCCCCACGTCATGGAGGCCGCCGTCGTCGCCCGTCCCGATGCGAAATGGGGCGAGACCCCCTGCGCCTTCGTCACGCTGAAGCCGGGATCGGAAGGGCGGGTGACCGAGGCCGAGGTGATCGGCTGGTGCCGCGACCATCTCGCCCATTTCAAGGCGCCGCGGACGGTGGTGTTCGGGGCCTTGCCGAAGACCTCCACGGGCAAGATCCAGAAGTTCGTGCTGCGCGAACAGGCGAGGGGGTTGTGAGGGAGTGGTCGCATCGGGCCCCCCTCCCAACCTCCCCCCGCTGCGCAGGGGGAGGAGCCGTTCCCTCCCCTGCGAAGCGGGGGAGGGTTAGGG
>NZ_JAUQTX010000405.1:0-3475 GCF_059803775.1 Azospirillum sp. UFLA03-27
GTTATAGTCTCGTGGGCTCGGAGATGTGTATAAGAGACAGGGACTGGCAGTCGCTGACCATCCCGGTCTTCATCCATGCCCCCTATGACCGGATCGTCCGGCCCAACACCCGCTTCTGGAACGCCAGCGGCCTGTCGGTGTCCATCGGGCCGGAAGGGCCGACGGTGGCGTTGGAATCGCTGCAATCGCTGGCGACCGGCGGCGTGTCCTTCGAGACTCCCGGCCTCGGCGGCCCCGGCGACAGTGGCGAGATCGCGGCGGAGGGCACGGACTTCCCACTCTATGAGAGCCGAAACGCTGCCAGCGATGCCCGCTTCACCCGGCGGGTGCCCTTCCTGGTGCATTTCGACGGGTCGGTGCGTGGGCTGCATCCGGGGTCCGCGGTGGAGTTCCGCGGCATCCGGGTGGGCGAGGTGACCGACATCCGCCTCGACGTGGACCCGGTCACCGGCGAGGCCCGCATCCCGGTGACCCTGAACATCGAGCCGGAGCGGCTGGGCAGCGACCTGCCGGCGGCGCACGACACCGAGACCGCCTATGCCCGCATGAAGGCGTTGGTGGAGCAGGGGCTGCGGGCGCAGTTGCGTACCGGCAACCTGCTGACCGGCGAATTGATCGTGACGCTCGACCTGTTCCCGGACGCGCCAAAGGAAACACTGGTCCGTGGCGGCCCCTACCCGGAACTGCCCTCCCAGCCGAACGTGCTCGACACCGCGACCAAGACCGCCACCGACCTGATGAACGAGTTGGCCCGCGCGCCCATCGCCGAAACGGTGGTGGAACTGCGCTCGACCATCCAGAAGGCCGGCGCCCTGATCGGCTCGCCGGAGATCGCGCAGGCCATCGGCTCGCTCAGCCGGTCGCTCGCCGAACTGGAAAAGACGACGCAGGCGCTGGGCAGCGAGGGCGAGCCGACCATCCGCGCCCTGCGCGACGTCGCGGAAAACACCTCCAAGTTGGTCCGGCAGGCCGAGAAGACGCTCAGCAGCGCGGACGGGCTGGTCAACTCGTCCCGCCCCGCGGTCAGCGACCTGCAGGGGCTGGTGCGCGAACTGACCGCCGCGGCCCGCTCCATCCGCGGCCTGACCGACTATCTCGAACGCCATCCCGAAGCCCTGATCCGGGGCAAACGCGGTTGAGGATTCCCATGGCTCCGATTGTTCACATCCGCCGCCACGCTAATCGCCTTCTGCTGTGCGCTTCCGCCGTGGTTTTGCTGGCCGCCTGCAGCACGCAGCCCAGCCGCTTCTACCATCTGGACGCCGTCACGCCGGACGCCGCCCCGCCGAGCGCCGCCCCGTTGCGGGGAAGCGAGACGCAACGGCGCGTGATCGGGCTGGAGGACGTGAAGGTCCCCGGCTATCTCGACCGCTCCGAGCTGGTGATGCGGGCGCCGGGCAACCGGCTGGTCGTCATGGAGTTCGACCGCTGGGGCGGCCCTCTCGACGAGATGGTGACCCGCACGCTGCTGCGGAATCTGGAGAAGGGCCTGCCGGGTGCGGAGGTGGTGGGCCTGCCGCTTCAGCGCGACTTCCCGCTGTCCCAGGTGGTGGAGGTGACGCTGGACCGCTTCGACGCGGCGGAGGACGGGCCGGCGGTTCTGGAGGCGCGCTGGCGCGTCTTCGACCAGGGCGGCGACCGGCTGCGCCGTCTGGGCCACACCGCGGCGCAGGAACCGGTGAGCGCGGCCGGCGATCCTGGTGCCGTCGCCGACGCCCTCAGCCGCACGCTGGCCCGCTTGGCGCAAGATATCGCAAGTGCGCTGCGCTGATCCCGGCCGTTTGTTTTAAAACAGGCAATCCAAATGAAAATATTCGATCTCCGATGGATTGTCTCAAATGCTGCGACGCAAAAGCGGCAGGTTTCTTCTGCTTTTATGACAGGACCTACCTTGGACGGTGCCCTGCGTATTTCGCAGGGATTGATTGATTGGGATCAATGAGGCTGGGGAGCTTTGGGCGCCTACTGATCGGGCAAGCGCGATGCTTGGTCGGGCGGGTCCGTCCGGTCCGGCGCCGCGCAACGTGGCGCGGCCCCCGCCGGGGAGGGCAGGGACCGCCGCAGACCAACAGAGGCGCGTCATGGATTCCCTGATGTTCGAACCGAAAATCCCCGTTGCCGAAGCCGAGACGCCGAACCCCTGGCGCGGTTTTGCGCCCGGTTCCTGGCGGACCACGGTCGATCTGCGCGATTTCATCGTGAAGAACGTCCGCCCCTACGGCGGCGACGGCAGTTTCCTCTCCCCGGCCAGCGACCGCACCCTGTCGCTGTGGAACAAGGTGCGCGATCTCCTGAAAGAGGAGCGCGCGGCCAAGGGCGGCGTTCTCGACGCCGACACGGAACTGGTGTCCTCCATCGTCAGCCACGCCCCCGGCTACATCGACCGGGAGCTTGAGGTCATCGTCGGGCTTCAGACGGACAAGCCTCTGAAGCGGTCGATCATGCCCTTCGGCGGCTGGCGGATGGTCAAGACGGGCCTGGAAGCCTACGGCTTCAAGCCCTCGCCCAAGCTGGACGACGTGTTCCCGGCGCTGCGCAAGACGCACAACGACGGCGTCTTCGATGTTTACACCGACGAGATGCTGCGCTGCCGCAAGTCGGGCGTCATCACCGGCCTGCCGGATGCCTACGGCCGTGGACGCATCATCGGCGATTACCGCCGGCTGGCGCTCTACGGCGCGACCTTCCTGATCGAGGACAAGAAGGCCCAGTACAAGAGCCTGGAGGTCGACCGCATCGACGAGCACACGCTGCGCCTGCGCGAGGAGATCACCGAGCAGATCCGCGCGCTTCGCGACCTCGTGACGATGGCGGCGTCCTACGGCTTCGACGTGTCGCGCCCGGCGACCAACGCCTTCGAGGCGGTGCAGTGGACCTACCTCGCCTATCTGGCAGCGGTGAAGGAGGCCAACGGAGCGGCCATGTCGCTCGGCCGCGTGTCGAGCTTCCTCGACGTCTACATCGAGCGCGACCTGCGCGAAGGCCGCCTGGACGAGGCGGGCGCTCAGGAACTGATCGACCAGTTCGTCATCAAGCTGCGCATGGTGCGTTTCCTGCGGACGCCGGAATATGACCAGCTCTTCTCCGGTGATCCGACCTGGGTGACGGAGTGCATTGGCGGCATGGCGCTCGACGGGCGCACGCTGGTGACCAAGGGCAGCTTCCGCATGCTCCATACGCTCCAGAATTTGGGTCCGGCGCCGGAACCGAACCTGACCGTGCTGTGGTCGGAAAGCCTGCCGGAGGGCTTCAAGAAATTCTGCGCCGAAACGTCGATCAAGACCTGCTCGGTGCAGTACGAGAACGACGACCTGATGCGGCCTTACTGGGGCGACGACTACGGCATCGCCTGCTGCGTCTCGGCCATGCGCATCGGCAAGCAGATGCAGTTCTTCGGCGCCCGCGCCAACCTCGCCAAGACGCTGCTCTACGCCATCAACGGCGGCCGCGACGAGGTGTCGGGCGAGCAGGTCGG
>NZ_JAUQTX010000406.1:0-3484 GCF_059803775.1 Azospirillum sp. UFLA03-27
GCGTATAATCGTCGGCAGCGTCAGATGTGTATAAGAGACAGGGGGGAGACGGTGGCGGTGCTGGGGGTGGGCTGGTCCTTCCTGACCGCCGACGGGCTGGCCCATCTGATCCTGCCCGCCGCCAACCTCGCCTTGTTCAAGCTGGCGCTGATCCTGCGGCTGACCCGCGCCGGGGTGCGGGAGGTGGTGCATCTCGATTACGTCCGCTTCGCCCGCGCGCGCGGGCTGGCCCCGTCGCGGGTGGTCGGGGTGCACATCCTGCGCTCCATCCTGATTCCCATCGTCACGGTGATCGGGCTGGAATTCTGCTCCACCGTCGCCTTCTCCATGGTGACGGAGAGCATCTTCGCTTGGCCCGGCATGGGACGGCTGATGGTGGAGAGCATCCATGTCCTCGACCGCCCGGTGATCGTCGCCTATCTGGTCGCGGTGGTCCTGCTGTTCGTCGCGGTGAACCTGCTGGCCGACATCCTCTACCGGCTGCTCGACCCGCGTGTCGGCATCGCCGGGGCGGGAGGTGCGGCATGAGCAGCCTCGCCGAAGATGGGCCGCCGCCCGCCCCGGCGCTTGCCGTGTCCGAACCCTCCCCGTCGCCGTCCTTATCACCCATGCGCGTCCTGTGGCGGGACTTCGCCGCCTCGCGGGTGGCGCTGGGCAGCCTCGCCGTCGTTCTGCTGCTGGTGGCCGCCGCCGTTCTGGCGCCCTGGATCGCGCCGCAGAATCCCTTCGACCTGACCCAGCTCGACCTGCTCGACGGGCGCCTGCCGCCGGGGGCGGAGGGGGCGCTGGTCGGCACCTACTGGCTGGGTACCGACGACCAGGGGCGCGACATGCTGTCGGCCATCCTGTTCGGGCTTCGTCTGAGCCTGCTGGTCGGCATCGGGTCGGCGGTGGTTGCCGGCGCGCTCGGCACGCTGGTCGGGCTGGCCGCCGCCCAGTCCAACGCCCAGGCGAACGGGCGTGTCGACGCGGCGCTGATGCGGCTGGCCGATCTGCAACTGTCCTGCCCCTCCATCCTGATCGCGCTGATGGTGATCGCCTTCCTCGGGCGCGGCACCGGCAACGTGCTGCTGGCGCTGGTGCTGGTCGAATGGGCCTATTACGCCCGCGCCGCCCGCTCGGCGGCGCTGGTGGAGCTGAAGGCGGAGTATGTGGAGGCGGCGGGCGGCCTCGTCCTGCCCTCCTGGTGGATTCTGCTGCGCCACGTCCTGCCGAACTGCCTGCCGTCGCTGGTGGTGATCGCCACGACCCAGGTCGCCCGCGCCATCGCGCTGGAGGCGACGCTGAGCTTCCTCGGCCTCGGCGTGCCGGTGACCGAGCCGTCGCTCGGCCTGCTGATCGCCAACGGGCGGCAGTATGTGCTGTCCGGAGAGACCTGGATCAGCCTTTACCCCGGCTTGGCGCTCCTGCTGCTGATGGCCGCGATCAACTTGGCCGGCGACCGTTTCCGCGACGCCCTCAATCCAAGGCTCGGCCAATGAGCGCCACCCTTCCGTTGCTGGAGGTGCGCGGCCTGCGCACCGAGCTTCCCGCGCGCCAGGGCGCGCTGAGCGTGCCCCTGAACGTTCTGGACGGGGTGAGTTTCTCCCTCGGCCGCGGGCGCATCCTGGGGCTGGTCGGCGAGTCCGGGTCGGGCAAGTCGGCCACCGCCTTCTCCATCATAGGGCTGCTCGACCCGCCGGCGCGGGTGGCGGGCGGCTCGATCCGCTTCGCCGGGCGAGAACTGATCGGTCTTCCGGAGCGGGAGCTGAGACGCCTGCGCGGCAACCGCATCGCCATGATCTTCCAGGACCCGATGATGACGCTGAATCCCGTGCTGACCATCGGCGCCCAGATCGTCGAGACCGTGCTGGCCCACGCCCGCGTCGGCCGGGCCGAGGCGCGACGGCGGGCGCGCGACGCGCTGGGCCGGGTCGGCGTGCCGGGACCGGAGGAGCGGCTGGACGCCCACCCGCACGAGCTGTCCGGCGGCCTGCGCCAGCGGGTGGCGATCGCCATCGCGCTGCTGCACTCCCCGGACCTGATCATCGCCGACGAGCCGACCACCGCGCTCGACGCCACCATCCAGGCGCAGATCCTGCGGGAGATCCGCGGGCTTGCCGGCGGAGCGCTCGGTGGGGGCAGGCGGACGGCGGTGCTGTGGATCACCCACGACCTGTCGGTGGCCGAGCAGCTTTCGGACGAGATCGCCGTGATGTACGCGGGCCGCATCGTCGAGCAGGCCCCGGCGGAAGAGCTGCTGTCCCGCCCGGTGCATCCCTACACCGCCGGTCTGCTCGCCAGCCTGCCGCGGGGGCCTCGGGGCAGCCGGCTGACGCCGATTCCCGGCCTGCCGCCGACGCTGTCCGGACGCCCGGCGGGCTGCGCCTTCCGTCCGCGCTGCGCCGCTGCCGTACCCGCTTGCGCCGCCGACCCTCCCTGGCGAGGACGGACGGACGGGCAGGGCGGCGTACGCTGCCTGGACCCGCGAGGCGGGGAGGGGAGGTCGTGAGCCCGCCCTTGGCCGAGCTGCGCGGCGTCTCGCGGCTGTTCCCCATTCCGGGGCGACGGGGCGCTGTCCTGCGCGCCGTGGACGGGGTGGATCTGGCGGTGCGGCGGGGGGAACTCGTCGGGCTGGTCGGGGAGTCGGGCTGCGGGAAATCGACCGCGGCGCGGATTGCCGCCGGGCTCCTGCCGCCCAGCGCCGGCCGCGTGCTGATCGACGGGCAGGACGTCGCCGCGCTTCCCGCCGCCGAGGCGCGGGCCGCCCGGCTGCGCGTGCAGATGGTCTTCCAGAATCCCCACGCCAGCCTGAACCCGCGCTTCACCGTGGAGGAGATCGTCGGCGAGGCGGTGCGCTACCATCGGCTGGTGCCGCGCGCCGCCCTGGCCGAGCATGTGGCGGCGCAGCTTCTGCGCGTCGGCCTCGACCCGGCGCTGCGCCGCCACCACCCTCACCGCTTCAGCGGCGGGCAGCGCCAGCGCATCGGCATCGCCCGCGCGCTCGCCGTGCGGCCCGACCTGCTGGTCTGCGACGAGCCGGTGACCGCGCTCGACGTGTCGGTGCGCGCCGGCATCCTCAACCTGTTCCTTGACCTGCGCGACCGGGACGGTCTGGCGATCCTGTTCATCAGCCACGACCTGTCGGTGGTCGGCCACATCTGCGACCGGGTGGTGGTCATGTATCTCGGCCGCGTGGTCGAGGAGGGGCCGGTGGACGCCCTGTTCGAGCGCCCGCGCCACCCCTACACCCAGGCCCTGCTGGCCGACTCCCGAAGTGCCCTGCCTGAGGGAACCGTGCCGGTGCGCGGCGAGGCGCCGTCCCTGGCGGCGCGGCTCCCTGGCTGCCCTTTCCACCCGTGCTGTCCGGCGGCTCGGCCGGACTGCACGCGTGAGGTGCCGGCGTTGCGTGGGGTGGGGGAGGGGCATCGGGTGGCCTGTCTGCTCGCGAAGTGAGCGGTTCGAAAGCTGTCTCTTATACACATCTGACGCTGCCGACGATTAT
>NZ_JAUQTX010000407.1:0-3439 GCF_059803775.1 Azospirillum sp. UFLA03-27
GTTATAGTCTCGTGGGCTCGGAGATGTGTATAAGAGACAGGGCCCCGCCGCGGCCAAGGCGCGCCCCGCCCCGACGGCAAGGACGGAGGCCCCAAGGGTCAGGGCGAGGAAGGAACGGCGTTCGATGGGGATCACGGAAGTCTCCTCAGGGGACGAAGGGTGTTGGCTTCGGTCGGATTCGTTTCGGCCGGATTCGTTTCGGCCAATGGCGTCGGGGCCAGATGACAGGCGACGCGGCGGCCGTCGGTGGCGTCGCGCAGGGCGGGCGCCTCGCGCCGGCAGCGCTCGACGGCGAGCGGGCAGCGGGTGTGGAAGGCGCAGCCCGGCAGCGGGGCGAAGGGGCTAGGCAGTTCGCCCGCCAGGACGGTCCTGGTCGCGGCGCGTCCCGCGTCCGGATGGGCGGTGGGGGCCGCGGCCATCAGCGCGCGGGTGTAGGGATGGGCGGGCTCGTCCACCACGTCGGACCAGTCGCCGATCTCCACCACCCGGCCGAGATACATCACGGCCACCCGGTCGGCCATGTGGCGGACGACGCCGATGTCGTGGCCGATGAAGAGGTAGGCCAGCCCGTGCCGCTCCTGGAGATCGACCAGCAGGTTCAGCACCTGGGCCTGCAAGGACACGTCGAGCGCCGAGACCGGCTCGTCGAGGACGACGACATCGGGCCGGGGGGCGATGGCGCGGGCGATGGCCACGCGCTGCCTCTGCCCGCCCGAGAGCTGGTGCGGGAAGCGGTCGGCCAGCGCGCGGGCCAGCCCGACGTCGTCCATCAGCGCCGCCACCCGCCGCGCCCGCTCCGCCGCGTCGCGGACGGTGGAAAGCAGCGGTTCGGCGATGGCCCGCGCCACGGTGTAGCGGGGATCGAGCGAGGCGGCGGGGTCCTGGAAGACCATCTGGACCCTGGCGGTGAAGGGCGTCGCCGCCCTCCCCGTCAGCCGAGTCACGTCGGCCCCGTCGAGGAGGATGCGGCCCGACGCCGGGGCGGTCAGGCGCATCACCGCCCGCGCCAGCGTGGATTTCCCGCAGCCGGACTCCCCGACCAGCCCCAGCGTCTCGCCGCGCCGCAGGGTGAGGTCCACCCCGTCCACCGCGTGGACGGTACCGTTCCGCGTCCGGTGGGTGACGTGGAGCTTTTCGATGGTCAGCACGCGCCGCCTCCTTCCCCGCCGATCAGGTAAGGTGCCGAGGTGTCGGCGAGGCGCGGCCTGGGTTCCCCCCGCGTCCGGCGCCCCGGCCGCGCGGCCAGCAGGGCGCGGCCATAGGGGTGGCGGGGACCATCGAAGAAGTCGCGGACGCCACGGTCCTCCAGCAGGCTTCCGTCGCGCATCAGCAGGACGCGGTCCGCCGCTTCGGCCACCACGCCCAGGTCGTGGGTGATAAGCAGAAGCGCCATGCCAAGCTCGTCCTTCAGGCGGATGAGAAGCTGGAGGATCTGCGCCTGAATGGTGACGTCGAGCGCCGTCGTCGGCTCGTCGGCGACCAGCGCGACCGGCGACGCGGCGAGCGCCAGGGCGATCACCACCCGCTGGCGCATCCCGCCCGACAGGCGGTGCGGGTAGTCGGAGAAGCGGTGCCCCGGTTCGGGGATGCGCACCAGATCGAGCAGCTCCAGCGCGCGGGCGGCGGCGGCGCGGGCACCGGTCCGTCCATCGGCGCGCACGGCCTCGACGATCTGGTCGCCGATGGTCAGGACGGGGTTGAGCGCCGCCTGCGGGTCCTGGAAGACCATCGACACCGCGGGATGCCCGGCCAGGCGCCTCTCACGGGGCGTCCGGCCGAGGATGTCCGCGCCGGCCAGGGTCACGCGGCCGGTGATCCGCGCCTCCGGCGGGGCCAGCCCGGCGATGGTCAGGCCGGTCACCGTCTTGCCGCTGCCGCTCTCCCCGACCAGCGCGGTCACCTCGCCCGCCTTCATGGTGAAGGAAAGGCCGTCCACCGCCGTGGTGCCCGCGAAGGCTATGGACAGGTCGCGCACCGCGATCAGCGGTTCGCCCGCCAACAGTTTACCTGAGGTCATCGCGCCGCCCCCCGCGGGTCGAGCCGCTCCGACAGGCCGTTGCCCAGCAGAGTGAAGGCCATCACCGTGGCGAAGATGGCGAGGCCGGGCAGCGCCATCAGGTACCACAGCGTGCGCAGCAGGGGCCGCGCGTTGCCGATCATCGCTCCCCAGGACACGAGGTTCGGGTCGCCGAGGCCGAGGAAGGCCAGCGCCGCCTCCACCAGCACGGCGTGGGCGACCACCGCGGCGATCATCGCCACCACCGGGGCGATGCCGTTGGGCAGCACATGGTTCAGCAGGATGTGGCCGTGGCCCAGCCCCATCGTCCGCGCCGCCAGCACCCAGTCGGCGTTGCGAATCCGCAGCACCTCCGCCCGCGTCAGCCGGGCGATCTCCGGCCAGGAGGTCAGGCCGATGGCGATCATCACGCTGCCGATGGACGGCGCCAGCACGGCGACCAGCACCATCGACAGCAGGAAGGACGGCAGCGTCTGGACATAGTCGCACAGCCGCGACAGCAGATGGTCCGCCAGCCCGCCGAAATAGCCCGCCACGGCGCCCAGCCCGACGCCGATCAGCGTCGCCACCGCGGCCGCCCCGACGCCGACCGCCAGCGACACCCGCGCCCCGAACAGGAGCTGCGCCGCCACGTCCCGCCCGAGCTGGTCGGTGCCGAGCGGGA
Source organism: Azospirillum sp. UFLA03-27 (assembly GCF_059803775.1). Classification (NCBI taxonomy): domain Bacteria; kingdom Pseudomonadati; phylum Pseudomonadota; class Alphaproteobacteria; order Rhodospirillales; family Azospirillaceae; genus Azospirillum; species Azospirillum sp. UFLA03-27. The sequence goes on from NZ_JAUQTX010000407.1 coordinate 2,682, forward strand.
AGGCGCCGTCGGTCAGCGGCCACAGGCCGCGCGGCCCGACCATCGCCATCGGGTCGCCCGGCCGCAGCAGGCCGGCCGCCGCCGCCAGCAGGGCGAGCGACGCCACGCAGAGCACCCCCAGCCGCAGCGTGGACGGTGTGGAAAAGGAGAACCGTGCGCTCACGCCGTCACCTCGATCCGCGGGTCGAGGGCGGCGTAGGAGACGTCGACGAGGATGCCCATGACGATCACCAGAAGCGAATTGCAGAGGAAGAGGCTGAGCAGCAGGTTCACGTCGCGGTCGGCCACCGCCTCGAAGGCGAGGCGCCCCAGGCCGGGCCAGGAGAACACCGTCTCCACCACCACCGCCCCGCCCAGCATCGAGCCGAGCTTCAGACCGCTCAGCGTCACCACTGGGAGCAGCGCGTTGCGCAGGATGTGCCGCAGGGTCACCCGCGTTTCGGAAATGCCCTTGGCCCGCGCGGTGCGCACGAAGTCCAGCCGGCTCGTCTCGATCACCGCGGCCCGCGTGACCCGCGCGTAGAGGGCGGCGTAGCCCAGCCCCAGCGTGGCGGCGGGAAGCACGAGATGGGCCGCGACGTCCAGCGCGTGCGGCCAGCCGACGCCCGGCGCGCCCACCGTGGCGTAGCCGCCGATCGGCAGCCAGCGCAGCTGGACGGCGAACAGCACGATGCCGACGAGCCCGATCCAGAAGGACGGCACGGCGAAGATCAGGGACTGTCTCTTATACACATCTGACGCTGCCGACGATTATACGC
>NZ_JAUQTX010000408.1:0-3446 GCF_059803775.1 Azospirillum sp. UFLA03-27
TCACCGGCCGCATTCTCTTCAACCGGAGAGAATCACGACCGGCAGGCCGGGCATAGCCTTTTTCCGCAGCCTGCTAGCGGCCACTGATCTGCATCCGGAGTCTGATAGGGGCCGTTCGGCCCCTTTCGCTTCACTCGTCGGATTCTCACCTTATGGAGTGGCAGTTCTCAGCTTATGAGGTGTCATTCGCAGCTTATGCGCAAACCGACATCCGGAGAGCCGTCGCGGTGCTGACCGCCCTCAGGCGCATCGCGAATAGCCGCAGTTCAGGCAGCTGTCGCAGCCTTCCTGCCGGATCAGGCCGGGCTGGCCGCATTTCGGGCATTGCCGGAGATTGGCCGGCTCGGCTCCGATGACCAACGGCGCGGGACCAGGGGCGGCGTCGGCGGTCGGCAGCACAGTCAGCGTCCCGTCGGCGGCCCTTTCGTCCGGCAGCATGCCGATGGCCTTGAGGTGCCGTTCGATCACGTCACCGATGGCCGCCAGAAGGGACGGGACGTAGCGGCCCTGCATCCAGGCGCCGCCGCGCGGATCGAAGACCGCCTTCAACTCCTCCACCACGAAGCCGACCTCGCCGCCGCGGCGGAACACCGCTGAGATCATCCGCGTCAGCGCCACGGTCCAGGCGTAATGCTCCATGTTCTTGGAGTTGATGAAGACCTCGAAAGGCCGGCGGCGCCCGTTCTCCACGATGTCGTTGATGGTGATGTACATGGCGTGGTCGCTGTCCGGCCAGCGCACCTTGTAGGTCTCGCCCGGCAGGGTCTCCGGACGGTCGGGCGGCTTGGACGACGCCATGGCGCCCGGGGCCGCGGTGGGATCGGCGGCCTGGGTCGGGGACGGAGTCGCGCCCCCCTTCTTCACCGACAGGACGGAGCCGGTGACCGCGTTCGGGCGGTAGGTGGTGCAGCCCTTGCAACCCAACTCGTAGGCTTGCCAATAGACGTCCTTGAAGGCGTCGAAGGGCAGGTCCTCCGGGCAGTTGATGGTCTTGGAGATGGAGCTGTCCACATGGCGCTGGGCCGCCGCCTGCATCACCACATGCTCCGCCGGGGTCAGCGACTGCGCGTCCACGAACCAGTCGGGCAGAGGCTGTTCGCTCCCGAACCGCGCGCGGAACAGGCGGTAGGCATGGTCGCTCACCTCCTCCGTCCGGCGGGTGCCGTCGGGCATCAGGACGGCGCGCTCGTAGCTGTAGGAGAAGACCGGCTCGATTCCCGACGACACGTTGTCGGCGAACAACGAGATCGTCCCGGTCGGCGCGATCGAGGTCAGAAGCGCGTTGCGGATGCCATGTTCCGCGATCAGGCCGCGCACGTCCTCGTCCAGCCCGCGCACCATCGGGGCAGCCATATAGGCGTCGTGGTCGAAGAGCGGAAACGCGCCCTTCTCCGCGGCGAGCAGGGCGGAAGCGCGGTAGGCCTCGTTGCGGATGGTCCTCAGCCAGGACTCCGTCAGCGCGACCGCCGCCTCGCCGCCGTAGCGCGTGCGGCAGAGGATCAGCGCGTCGGCCAGCCCGGTGACGCCCAGCCCGATGCGGCGTTTGGCGTGGGCCTCCCGCGCCTGCGGCTCCAACGGGAAGCGCGAGGCGTCGACCACATTGTCCATCATCCGCACGGCGAGCGCCGTCAGTTCCTTCAGCCGGTCGGTGTCGAGCCGGGCCGTCTCCTCGAACGGGTCGATCACCAGGGCGGCGAGGTTGATCGAGCCGAGCAGGCAGGCTCCGTAGGGGGGCAGCGGCTGCTCCCCACATGGGTTGGTGGCGGAGATGGATTCGCAATAATTCAGGTTGTTCTGCCCGTTCACCCGGTCGATGAAGATGACGCCCGGCTCCGCATAGGCGTAGGTGGCCTGCATGATGCGGTCCCACAGGCCGCGGGCCCGCACCTCGCGATGGACCTGACCGTCGAAGACCAGCGGCCAGGGCCGGTCCGCGCGCACGGCGTCCATGAAGGCGTCGGTGACCAGGACCGACAGGTTGAACATGCGCAGCCGGCCGGGCTCGCGCTTGGCGTCGATGAAGTCCTCGATGTCGGGGTGGTCGCAGCGCAGGGTCGCCATCATCGCGCCGCGTCGGGCGCCCGCCGACATGATGGTGCGGCACATGCTGTCCCACACATCCATGAAGGACAGCGGGCCGGAGGCGTCGGCGCCCACACCCTTCACGAGGGCACCCTTGGGTCGCAGGGTGGAGAAGTCGTAGCCGATGCCGCCGCCCTGCTGCATGGTCAGCGCCGCTTCGCGCAGATGGGCGAAGATGGCGCCGAGGTCGTCCTCGATCCGTCCCATGACGAAGCAGTTGAACAGCGTCACCGTCCGCCCGGTGCCGGCCCCGGCCAGGATGCGTCCGGCGGGAAGGAACTCAAAGCGGGACAGCGCCCGTTCGAATCGCGGCGCCCACACCGCCGGATCGGACTCGGGCGCGGCGAGCGCCGTGGCGACGCGGCGCCAAGTGTCGGCGATGGTCTGGTCGATGGGGTCGCCCGCGGCGGACTTGAAGCGGTACTTCATGTCCCAGATCCGCTGGGAAATGGTGGCGATCCCCGTCATGCGTCTTCCCCTTGCGCGGGCGGCCGGTCAAAAACGCCGTCCCGCCGACAACCGTGTCCGAAGAGTAGGGGCCGCCCTTCCGAGGGTCAACCCGACCGTTCTTCTTGCGTTCCGGCCGTCAGTTGCTGATGCGGTCCCGCTGGTCCGGCATGGCCTTGAGCGTCGCCAGGATCCGCCCGGTGTCGGCGCCGGACCCGCACAGGCCGAGAGCGGTTTCGCCGAAGTCCACGAGGCTGTGGTGACGCGGGGCAGGCGCCCGCTCCAGCGGCACCAGCCACGCCGCGTGCCCGCGCTCCACCAAGGCGTCGAAATAGCCGCGCTGGGTGTGGAACGGAATGTTGGTCTCGCGCGGGTCGCCGATGACGAAGACGCGGCGTTCGGGATCGGGCGGGATGCGGTCGAGCGAGTCGGCGGGGTCAAACCAGCCCTGCGGGCGGGCCAGCACCCTCTGGAGTCCGCGCGCCTCCAGATAGGCTCGGTAGGCCGGCACGCCGGAGGAGATGACCGCGCAGCGCAGGTCGTGGCGGCGGGCCAGGGACTCCGCGGTCAGCGTGCCGCCGGCGCTGTGGCCGCCCAGGGCCCATTCCTTCACGCCGTAGCGGGCCTTCAGGACGTCGAGCAGCGCGTTCATCAGGACCGCCTCGCGCGGCGTGTGGCGCGTCGTCCAGAAACGGCCGGAACTGCCATAGGCGCCGGGCCGGGCGAGGAACAGGAAAGGGATGCCGAACCGCTCCGCCAAGGTCCGTTCCTGGTCGATCATGGCGGCGACGCCCAGCCCTTCCTGGTGGCCGACGGAGGTCGGCTTGGTCCCCATGATGTCGCCGTGCATCCAGGCCGCGGCGATGGGGTTGGGGCCTGTCTCTTATACACATCTGACGCTGCCGACGATTATACGC
>NZ_JAUQTX010000409.1:0-3440 GCF_059803775.1 Azospirillum sp. UFLA03-27
GTTATAGTCTCGTGGGCTCGGAGATGTGTATAAGAGACAGACCCATCTCCAGGCGCGCAGCGGCATCGTCTCCATGCTGCTGGCGGTGCTCCTCTATGCGGTGCTGAACGCGCTGGCGAAGCACCTCGCGGCGGACTACCCGCTGGCCGAGGTGACCTTCTTCCGCAACGCCTTCGCCCTGCTGCCCGCCACCGCCATGCTGGCCCGCGCCGGCGGCTGGCGCAGCCTGCGGACGGAGCATCTCGGCGGCCATTTCTGGCGGGCGGCGATCGGCCTGACCTCCATGGTGCTGCTGTTCCTGTCCTATCACCTGATGCCGATGGCCGACGCGGTGGCGCTGTCCTTCTCCGCCCCGCTGTTCCTGACCGCGCTGTCCGTGCCGGTGCTGGGGGAGCGGGTCGGCCCCTACCGCTGGGGGGCGGTGGCTGTGGGTTTCGCCGGGGTTCTGGTCATCGTGCAGCCGGGAAGCGGCATGCTGAACACGGGCGCGCTGGTCGGGCTGAGCGCCGCCGTCGCCTACGCCTTCGCCATGATGGCGATGCGGCAGCTCGGGCGGACGGAGGCGCCGGTCACCACCGTCTTCTACTTCACCGCCTTCTCCACGCTGCTCAGCGCCTTCGCCCTGCCCTTTGTCTGGACGATGCCGACGGCGGAGGGCTTCGCGCTGATGGCGGCGATGGGGCTGGTCGGTGGCGGCGCCCAGTATTTCGCCACCCGTGCCTACGCCCTAGCCCCGGCGGCGGTCATCAGCCCGTTCAACTACGCCGGAATCCTCTGGGCCTGCCTGTTCGGCTGGCTGTTCTGGGGCGACTGGCCGGGAACCCATGTGCTGGCCGGGGCCGCCATCGTCATCGCCAGCGGCCTGCTGATCCTGATCCGCGAGACGCGCCGCCGGGCGGGCACGGGGACGTGCGACACTTCGCCCGGGGTGTCCCACAATTTGCCACTCAGCACCGGGCGCAAACACTAATATATTAGCTTTCACACGTTCACCGGGGCGCCGGCCCACGCCCGCGCGACCCGCCTGTCTGACGAGGTGGCTCATGCCATCGGACACACTCACCGCCGCCCTGCCGCGGCAGCGCCGGCTCGCCACGGTCCGGCCCGCGCCGCGCTCCGCCTCTCCCATCTACCGCGACCTGCGGAACGACATCCTGGGGATGCGCCGACGACCTGGCGAGCCCATCGCCGAGGCCCGCATCGCCGCGGCCTACGGCGTCAGCCGCACCCCCGTGCACGAGGCGGTGCTGCGGCTGGCCGACGAGGGGCTGATCGATGTCTTCCCGCAATCGGGCACCTATGTGTCCCTGATCCCGGTCGCCGCCCTGCCGGAGGCCGGGGTGATCCGCAAGGCGCTGGAGGAGGCCACCGTGCGGATGGCCGCCATCCGCGCCACCCCTGGTGACATCGCCCAGCTGCGCGCGGCACTGGAGGAGCAACGCGACCTCTGCGCCGCCTGCGACCGCGACGGCTTCCACGAGGCCGACGAGAGCTTCCACGCCCTGCTCGCCGAGATCGCGGGATTCCCCGGCTTCTGGGCGCTGGTGGAACAGGTGAAGGTGCAGGTCGACCGCTGCCGGCGCCTGACCCTGCCCGTGCCCGGCCAGATGGCCAAGGTCATCGCCGAACACGACGCCATCGTGAAGGCCATCGCCGCCCACGACCGCGAGGCCAGCGTCGAGGCGCTCGGCGCCCATCTCGACGGATTGCGGCTTGCCATCGACGATTTGCGCGCCGCCGCACCGCTTTACTTCACCGACGCGCCCGCCGCCGCGGGGCGGCAAACCCCGCCCCGGCTTTAATCCCCACCCGGCTTGCGACATTTTGGCGTCACGCTTTCCGGCCTCCGTTTTGCTCTTGCCTTGAAAGCTGATATATTAATATAACTAGCGCAGCGGGATGTGGCACGGACGTGAACAACCGACGCCGCCCGCTCACCGGACAACACTAGGACAGCCGCGCGGAAGAACGCCGCGGGCGCTTCGGAACAAAGGACAAGAACCGCCCAGCTTTACCCCCGTCGGCACGCGCCGATGGCGCCGGGATTTTGCGCCTTCATCCCCTTCGGGATTATTTTTTGCCTCCGCTTTCGCAGCGCTGTTATTTGAAGCGCGCAGCCGAACAGCCGAGGCTTCTTCCGAACGCTGGAACTATTCGTTTGTCCATTTTCGGCGGGCCGACACCCCGCCTCCGCTCCAACAGGCACTTCTCCTAAGGCAGGAGTACGGTCCATGAAGAACACTTTCCGTCGCCTCGGCATGGCGCTGCTGGCCGCCTGCGCCGCGGGCGCGCTGCTCGCCGCCCCGGTCTCGGCCCGCGACTTCCGGTCGGCCGACATCCACCCCGGCGACTACCCGACCGTCGAGGCGGTCAAATACATGGGCAAGCTGCTGAGCGAACGCAGCAACGGCAAGCTTGGCGTGAAGGTCTACCCGAACGGCGCGCTGGGCAATGAGCGCGACACGATCGAGCAGATCAAGATCGGCGGCCTCGACATGATGCGCATCAACGTCGCGCCGCTGAACAACGTCGTGCCGGAGACGATGGTCGTCGCCCTCCCCTTCATCTTCCGCGATACCGCCCACATGCACACCGTGCTGGACGGCCCGATCGGCGACGAGATCCTCGCCGCCATGGAAAGCCAGGGGCTGATCGGTCTGGCCTTCTACGACAGCGGCTCGCGCTCGCTCTATTCCAAGAAGCCGGTGTCGTCGCTGGCCGACCTGAAGGGCATGAAGATCCGCGTCCAGCAGTCGGACCTGTTCGTGTCGATGATCGAGGCGCTGGGCGCCAACCCGACGCCGATGCCGATGGGCGAGGTCTACACCGGCCTGAAGACCGGCATCGTCGACGCGGCGGAGAACAACTACCCGTCCTACGAATCCTCGCGCCACTTCGAGGCGGCCAAGTACTTCACCCGCACCGAGCACGCGATGGCGCCGGAGGTGCTGGTCTTCTCCAAAGTCACCTGGGACCGCCTGTCGAAGGACGACCAGGCCGCCATCCGCAAGGCCGCCAAGGATTCCGTCCCCTACATGCGCAAGCTGTGGACGGAGCGTGAGGAGGCCTCCCGCGCCATCGTCGAGAAGGCCGGTTCCCAGATCAGCGACGTGAAGAACAAGCAGGAATTCATCGACGCCATGAAGCCTGTGTTCGCCAAGTTCGCGAACACGCCGAAGCTGCAGGGCCTCGTCCAACGCATCCAGGATACGAAGTAAAGCACGCGGTCGCGGTGCCGGCCATTCCCGGCCGGCGCCGCGACCCGCGGGAAGGACGGCATCATGAGCATCGAACTTGAATTGGAAGAGGTCCGCCCCCTCGCCGCCCCACGCTTGTTGACGCGAATGAACGCGCGTCTGGCGTGGTCGGGGATGTGCGTGGCGATGGTCGGCCTGATGGCCATCGTCTGTGTGGTGTTCTATCAGGTCTTCGGCCGCTAC
>NZ_JAUQTX010000040.1:0-35175 GCF_059803775.1 Azospirillum sp. UFLA03-27
GTTATAGTCTCGTGGGCTCGGAGATGTGTATAAGAGACAGGTGTGGGGAGGCGTCGTCATGGCGGCAAGACATAGGGCGAACCGGGACGCCGATAAAGGCCTGCCGATAAAGGGGCACCCGCGGGGGCGCTGGCGAAGTCCCGCCCGCTTGCGCTAGGGTGCGCGGACCATCACCAGAAAGCCCCGACCAGGAAGCCTTGACATGAACGGACCGCGGCGAATCGGCCAGACCGTCCCCGAGGTGGCCGGAAAGGCGCTGGGCAAGCGCGGGCTGGCCTTCGGCTCGCTCATCAACGACTGGCCGTCCATCGTCGGCCACCAGCTGAGCCTGCGCACCGCCCCCGACAAGCTGAGCTTCCCGCGCGGCAAGCGCGAGGACGCCGTCCTGCACATCCGCGCCATGGGCGCCATCGCGCTGGAGCTTCAGCATCTGGAACCGCAGATCGTGGAGCGGATCAACAGCTTCTTCGGCTACCGCGCGGTGGCGAAGATCAAGCTGATCCACGCCGCCCCGCTGACCATACAGAAGCCGACGTTGCGCCCGCGCGACCTGACCATGGATGAGGAATTGTCGGTGATGACCACCACCGCCACGGTGGAGGACGAGGAATTGCGGGCCACGCTGGAGCGCTTCGGGCGGTCGCTGCTGGCCCGCCCGCGTCCGGCGCCGCGCCGCCGCTAGCCGTCATGCGACCCCTTGGGGCAGGAGCCGGCTCGGGCTGGGCCATACTCTTGCCGCAAAAGGGGAGTTTCGATTATACCATCAACATCTGGTAGGGATGAGGCCAAAGTGAACCGCAACCTTTTGGGCATCGTTGCTCTGATCGCGGTCGGCATGACGCTGATCGTCGGGCTCGCCGTGGTCGGCTCCCGGCCGTCGAACGGACAGACTCTGCCGGTGCAGCCGCCCGTGCAGACGGCGCAGGCTCCGGCAGCCTCGACCGCCGACCTGCTGGCCGACCGGGTGCTCGGCAACCCCAACGCGCCGGTGACGATCCTCGACTATTCGTCGATGACCTGCCCGCACTGCGCCGCCTTCCACACCGAGACGCTGCCGAAGATCAAGGAAGCCTACATCGACACCGGCAAGGCGAAGCTGATCTTCCGCGACTTCCCCTTCGATCAGGCGGCGCTGCGCGCCTCCATGCTGGCCCGCTGCGCCCCGGCGGAGCGCTACTACCCGCTGCTCGACGTGCTGTTCAAGAGCCAGGGCCAGTGGAGCCGCGCCGCCGACCCGGTCAAGGCGTTGGCCCAGTACGGCAAGCTCGCCGGCATGAGCGAGCAGGTCATCAACGCCTGCATGGCCAACCAGGCGCTGGCCGACGGCATCCTGCAGAGCCGTCTGGTCGGCCAGGACAAGTACAAGGTGGAGGCCACCCCGACCTTCGTCCTCAACGAGGGCGCGGCCACCATCAGCGGCGCTCAGTCCTTCGAGACCTTCGCCGCCGCCATCGACAAGCTGGTGAAGTAAGGACCGGGCAGAAGGCTTCGATCCCGTGCACTTCACGCGCCTCCGCCTGTCCGGCTTCAAGTCGTTCGTCGACGCCACCGATCTGGTGATCGAGCCGGGCATGACCGGCATCGTCGGCCCCAACGGCTGCGGCAAGTCGAATCTGGTGGAGGCGCTGCGCTGGGTGATGGGGGAAACCTCCGCCAAGCGCATGCGCGGCGACGACATGGACGACGTCATCTTCGGCGGCACGGCCAATCGTCCGGCGCGCAATCTGGGCGAGGTCGCCCTCCTCATCGACAACCGCACGCGCACCGCCCCCGCCGGCTTCAACGAGCACGACGAGCTGGAGGTGACGCGGCGGATCGAGCGGGGCAACGGCTCCGACTACCGCATCAACGGCAAGCTGGTGCGCGCCCGCGACGTCCAGCTCCTTTTCGCCGACAACGCCTCGGGCGCCGGCTCCCCGGCACTGGTCAGCCAGGGCAAGGTCGGCCAGATCATCAACGCCAAGCCGCAGGACCGCCGCATGCTGCTGGAGGAGGCGGCGGGCATCACCGGCCTGCACTCCCGCCGGCACGAGGCGGAGCTGCGGCTGCGGGCGGCCGAAGCCAACCTCATGCGCCTCGACGACGTGATCGGGGCCATGGACACCCAGCTTCAGAGCTTGAAGAAGCAGGCGCGGCAGGCCGCCCGCTACCGCAACCTGTCGGAGCAGATCCGCAAGGCGGAAGCGGTGCTTTGGCACCTGCGCTGGATTGCCCATGAGGGCGAGCTGGCCCGCGCCCGCGGCGCCTTCGCCAAGGCCGAGGGCGCGGTGCGGGAGCTGATGCTGGCGGTCACCCAGCTGACCACCCGCCGCACCGACGACGCTGCCGGGCTGCCGGAAAAGCGCCAAGCCGAAGCGGCGGCGGCGGCGGCCCTGCAACGGCTGATCATCGCCAAGGAACAGCTCGACGCCGAGGAGAAGCGCGTTGCCGAGCAGCAGCGCGCCCTGCTCTCCCGCCTTCAGCAGATCGCCGGCGACCTCGGCCGCGAGGAGGCGCTCGCCGCCGACGCCGGGGACGCCCTGGCCCGGCTGGAGGCCGAGCGCGACCGGCTTCTCGAAGCCCAGGCCGACGAGGAGATGCTGGAGGAGGCCGCGCGGGAGGCGCTGGCCGATGCGCGGGAGGCAGTGGACGCGCTCGACCGCGAATTGACCCGCCTGACCGAGCAGACCGCCGCCGACGAGGCGCGCCGCGCCGCCACCCAGCGGCAGGTCGCTGATTTTGAAACACGGGCCTCCGGGCTCGCCAAGCGCCTCGCTGAGCAGCAGGCGCAGCGCGACGCGCTGGAGCGCGAGATCGCTGCCCGCGCCGACGTGGCCGAATCCGAGCTGGCCGTCGAGCTGGCCGAACAGCGGCTGGAGGACGCCCGCGAAGCCGCCGATCGTGCCGAGCGCGCCAAGACCGACGCCGAACCCGCCCAGGCCCGCGCCCGCGAGGCCCTGCAGGCCGCCGAATCCGCCCGTGCCAAGCTGAAGGCGGAGGAGAAGGCGCTGGCTGAACTTCTCTCCGCCGGAGCCGGTGACCTGTTTCCGCCGCTGGTCGATGCGGTGACCGTCGCTCCCGGATATGAGGGCGCCCTGGCCGCGGCGCTGGGCGACGCGCTGACCGCCCCCCTGGACGAGGCGGCTCCGGTCCACTGGCGCCACTTGCCGCCCTACCCCGATGCCGCTGCGCTGCCCGTCGGGACCGAACCGCTGGCCGACCGCGTCCAGGGACCGGAGGCCGCCGCCCGTGCCCTGTCGCACATCGGCGTGGTCGCCGACGACGCGGCGGGTGCGGCTCTTGCCGCCGGCCTCGCCCCCGGCCAGACCCTGGTCAGCCGCGATGGCGGGGCATGGCGCTGGGACGGGCTGACCGTCCAGGCCGGCGCGCCGACCGCCGCCGCCGTCCGCCTGAAGCAGCGCAACCGCCTGAACGAGCTGCGCGGCGAGCTGGACCTCGCCGACGAGCGGCTGGAGGTCGCCCGCGACACCCTGGACGAGGCCAAGCGCGCCGTGGAGGAGGCCGCCCAGGCCGACCGCCGCGCCCGCGACGCGGTGCGCGACGCGTTCGCCGGGGTGACCACCGCCCGCGACCGCCACGCCAAGCTGGCCCGCGAGGCCGACGCCGCCGCGTCGAAGCTGGCGGCGGTGGTCGAAGGCATCGCGCGGCTGGACACCGACCGGCAGGAGGCCGAGGCCGCTCTGGAGGAGGCACGGGAGCTGCTGGACGCCCTGCCCGACCCGCGCGAGGGCCGCGACGCCGTCAACGACCGCCGCGCCACGCTCGCCGAGCACCGCGCTGTCCTCTCCGAGAAGCAGAACGCGCTGGATCGCCTGACCCGTGAGGCGCAGTCCCGCCGTCAGCGCTTGTCCGCCATCCAGCAGGACGTCGCCTCCTGGGGCACCCGCTCCGCCGGGGCTGGCGGACGCGTGGCCGAGTTGAAGCAGCGCGCCGCCGCCGCCGAAACAGACCTCGCCCAGTTGCAAAGCCGACCGGCGGCGATCGAGGCCGACCGGCAGGCCCTGCTCGGCCGGATCAGCGAGGCCGAGCGTGCCCGCAAGCGCGCCGCCGATGCCCTGGCCGATGCCGAGAACCGGCTGGCCGAGACCGAGAAGCTGCTGAAGCAGGCCGAGTCCGGTTTGGCCGATGCCCGCGAGGCCCGCGCCCACGCCGAGGCCGCCGTCTCCGCCGCTCTGCAGAACGGCCAATCCCTGACGGAGCGCATCGCCGAGCGGCTGAACTGCCGCCCCGAGCAGACCCGCGCCGCCGCCGACCTTCCTCCCGACGAGGCGATGCCCGACGTGGCGGTCGTGGAATCGCGCCTCGACAAGCTGACCCGCGAGCGGGAGAACATGGGTCCGGTCAATCTGCGCGCCGAGATCGAGGCGGCGGAACTGGAAACGCAGATCGGCACGCTGCAGACCGAGCGCGAGGATCTGGTCAGCGCCATCGCCCGCCTGCGCCAGGGCATCGCCAGCCTGAACCGCGAGGCGCGGGAGCGTCTGGTCGCCTCCTTCGACACGGTGAACCGCAACTTCCAGGAGCTGTTCATCCGCCTGTTCGGCGGCGGCAAGGCGCATCTGGAGCTGGTCAACGCCGAGGACCCGCTGCAGGCCGGGCTGGAGATCTACGCCAGCCCGCCGGGCAAAAAGCTTCAGGTGCTGTCGCTGCTGTCCGGCGGCGAGCAGGCCTTGACGGCGCTGTCGCTGCTGTTCGCCGTCTTCCGCTCCAACCCCGCCCCGATCTGCGTGCTGGACGAGGTGGACGCGCCGCTGGACGAAGCCAATGTCGGCCGCTTCTGCGATCTGGTCGAGGACATCGCGCGGGAGGGCAACACCCGCTTCCTCATCATCACCCACCACCGCCTGACCATGGCGCGCGTGGACCGGCTGTTCGGCGTGACCATGGTCGAGCGGGGCGTGTCGCAGTTGGTCAGCGTGGACCTGCAGAAGGCCGAGGAATTGCGCGGGGCGGCGTAACCGGCTCCAATTCCCATTCTCTGGCTTTCACGGCTTCATTCCGCTCTCCCGGACGCATAAGATAAGGCGGATGAATGACCGGCCGGTCGCCGGAAAGGGAGAATGGACGTGGAACGGGTGGATTACCTGATCGTCGGCGGCGGCATGGCCGGCGCCTCGGCGGCCTATGAGCTGGCGGCGCACGGCAGCGTCGCCGTTCTGGAACGGGAGAGCCAGCCCGGCTACCACTCCACCGGACGGTCGGCGGCGCTCTACACCCAGACCTACGGGCATCCGGTGGTCCGTGCGCTGACGGTGGCGAGCTGGAATTTCTACACCAACCCGCCGCAGGGCTTTTCGGAACATCCCCTGCTGACTCCGCGCGGCGTCCTGCTGATCGGGCGCGCCGACCAGAGCGCTGCGCTGGACCGCGACTTTGCCGAAGGCCGCCGGCTGACCCCGACCGTGGAGCGCCTCGACCGCGCCCAGGCACTTGCCCGCGCCCCTTTCCTCAAGGCCGATTATGTGGATGGTGCGGTGTGGGAGCCGGCGGCCATGGACATGGACGTCCACGCCATCCACGGAGGCTATCTGCGCGGCTTGAAGGCGCGTGGCGGCCGGCTGGTGACCGACGCCGGAGTGACGGCGCTGGAGCGGCGCGACGGGATGTGGATCGCCTCGACCCCGGCGGGCGACTTCGCTGCCCCGGTGCTGGTCAACGCCGCTGGCGCCTGGGCCGATGTTCTGGCGGGGATGGCCGGGGCGCGCCCCGTCGGGCTGGTGCCGAAGCGGCGCACCGCCATCACCTTCGATCCCGTATTTGCCGATCCCGTGTTTGCCGATCCCGTGTCCGCCGACCCGGCGAACGGGGCGGGACTCGCCGGCTGGCCGATGACCATCGACGTGGACGAGCGGTTCTACATGAAGCCGGAATCGGGCCGGCTGCTGCTCTCCCCCGCCGACGAGACGCCCGTGGAGCCCTGCGACGTGCAACCGGAGGAGATGGACATCGCCGTCGCCATCGACCGCATGGAACAGGCGGTGCGGTTTTCCGTTCGACGTATCACGCACAAATGGGCGGGCCTGCGCAGCTTCGTCGCCGACAAGGTGATGGTGGTGGGCTACGACGAGTCCGCGGCCGGCTTCTTCTGGCTGGCCGGTCAGGGCGGCTACGGCATCCAGACGGCGCCGGCCATGGGCCGCACCGCGGCGGCCCTGGCGACCGGACGCGAGCTGCCGGCGGAGGTTGCGGCGCTTGGCGTGCGTGTGGAGGATCTGGCGCCGGCCCGGCTGCGGCGCCCCTGACGGGAGACACGGCGATGCGCGGAACGATGAGCGGAAGCGGTTTCGTTGCAGTTCTTCTGGTTGGCGGCCTTCTGGGCGGCTGCGCCAACCCGGCCGCCGATCAGGCGATGGTCGCGCAGAACGCGTTGGTCGGCATGCCGAAACAGACCCTGTTGTCCTGCGCCGGGGTTCCCGAACGCCAGGCCACCGCCGGAGACCTGGAATTCTTCACCTACCGCAGCAACCGTCTGATCTCCTACCCGGCCTGGGGTGGCTACGGCGGTTATTGGGGCTATCCCTACGGCGCCTGGGGCGGCTACGGCTACGACGTGACCAGCGTCGACTGCGAGGCCACCTTCACCCTGCGTAACGGCGCGGTGGAGCGTATTGTCTATGGCGGATCGTCCAGCGGCGGAAGCCGACTCGGCCAATGCTACGTGATCGTACAGAACTGCCTGGCGCAAGTCCCTTCCCAGTCCCCACAACCCTCCATGGCCCCAGCGCGGTAAGAGTTCCAGTCCATGCGACAACTCGTCGCTGTTGCAAAGCCGCCTCACTATGACGTTTTGGTTGAGGTGGCATAGCAACCCTAAAAAAACTCTGGTAATACATCTCCAGGCTTTAAGCCAAAAAAACGACATCAGCTAATTCTGCCCTGGAGCGAATCCCATGACTTTCCTGAAGCGCGCCGCCGCCGCCCTGCTGGCGACCACGGCTCTCGCCGCCGTTTCCTCCCCGTCGCTGGCCCAGGATTTCAAGGGCAAGTCCGCCGGTGACATCCTGGTGCGCGCGCGCGCCCTGGCCGTGATCCCGCAGGAAAATGGCGACCTGATCGGCGGCGGTCCGTTCGGCGGCAGCAACATCGGCAGCGTGGACATCGAGAACGACTACATCCCCGAACTCGATGTCTCCTACTTCATCACCGACAACATCGCTCTGGAGCTGATCGCCGGCACCACCCGTCACAAGGTTTCCGGTTCGCTGATCACCGGCCACGACATCGACGTGGGCAAGGTGTCGCTGCTGCCGCCGACCCTGACGGCCCAGTACCACTTCTTCACCAAGGAGCGTGTCAGCCCCTACGTCGGCGCCGGCATCAACTACACTTGGTTCTACGATGAGACCGCCGCGCGGAGCACCAACGCGGACGGTTTCACGACCAACACCGTCGACTACAAGAACCGCTTCGGCTGGGCCCTGCAGGCTGGTGTCGACGTTGCCCTGACCGGCAACTGGTCGCTGAACCTCGACGTCAAGAAGATCTTCCTGAAGACCGACGTTACCGCCAACGTCAGCGGCGTTCCGGTCACTTCGGACGTCAAGATCGATCCGTGGCTGATCGGCATCGGCGTCGGCTACCGCTTCTAATCGGCTTGTTCGGAGCCTCTCGCGGGAGGCTTCGCGAAACCGCTGGATTCAGGCCGGTTACCCCGAAAGGAGTAGCCGGCCTGTTCCTTTTTGCGACTTCCTTGAGCGGCGACAGTGGAGGAGCATTCCCTTTCGCGAATCCGCGCGGGAGGAAGCACAACCATGCACATTGCCGCCGTCTTGAAAAGGAAGGGCACGGAGATCATCACCGCCAGTCCGGACGACCGGATCGACGCGGTCGCCCGCAAGCTCGCCCATCACAAAATCGGCGCCGTCCTGGTGATGAAGGATGACGGCCGCCCCGCCGGAATCCTGTCGGAACGCGACATCGTCCGCGCCGTGGCCGCGGATGGGGCCGCCGCCCTGGAGCGGCCCGTCGGCGATCTGATGACCCGCGACCTCGTTACTGGAAGCCCGGCCGACACGGTGTCCCAGATCATGAGCGTGATGACGCAACGCCGCATCCGCCATCTTCCGATCCTGGAGGACGGCGAACTCGTCGGGCTGGTCAGCATCGGCGACATCGTGAAGGCGCGGCTGGACGACGCGGAACTGGAGGTCGAGTCCCTGCGCGGCTACGTCGCCGGAATGGGCTGAGACTCAGCCCATCATCCCATAAACGAAAACGCCCGCGGACGGTCCCGCGGGCGTTTTCAAAGGTAGGGCAGCCGAACGATCAGGCAGAGTGCGACTGCGGGAAGGCCATGGCGGCCTGGGTGCGGTTGCGCACACCCAGCGACTTGAAGATCGCCGTCATGTGGATCTTCACCGTGCCTTCCGACAGGCCCAGCTCATGGGCGATCTGCTTGTTGGACTTGCCTTCGCGCAGGCGGTCCAGAACCTCGCGCTGACGTTGGGTCAGCAGATGGTCGAGTTGCGGGTCGCTGGGCGGAATGGCGCCGACGCGCACCTCCGCCTCCCCGGATTCACGCAGCACGGTCGGCGGCACATAGACGCCACCGGAGAAGATGAGATCCAGCGCACTGAGCATGATCTTCACGCTGGAGGATTTCGGGATGTAGCCTGCGGCGCCATGCTCCAGCGCGTCGCGAACATCGTGATGCGCCTCGGACGCCGACACGACCACGACCTTGGAGTCGGGCTGCTTTTCCCGCAGGTCTTGGATGCCGGAGAAGCCGGGCCAACCGGGCATGCGCAGATCGGTCAGGACAAGATCGTAGGTCTCGCCCTTGCCAGCCTTTTCCAGAAGCTCATCAAAGTTGCTGGCTTCCTCAAAGCTGGCTCCCTCCTTCAGCTGCTCGAGCAGCCTGCGCAATCCCTCCCGGAAAAGCACATGGTCGTCTCCGATCAGGATTTTCATCTGGTGGTGCCCCCGTACTCAGTGCTTTCAATGGTCCGAACGTACAGCCCTGACACAAGGCCAGTGTTCCAACCCTCAGTTTCGGAAAAAATGCAGGTCATTTTCAAGCATCATATGACCCAATTCCAAAAGGTATAGAAAGTCCTTATGCAGGGTAATGTCACATCAGATGTACCACGTTCCGGTGGGGGTGGACAACCCGAATTTAACCTTTGTCACATGGCAGGCTCTGAGCAATGGCATTGCTGCGTGACAGCAATATCCATTTTACGCGACGTCCGCCCATGACGAAAGTGAGCACGAATGTATCAAGCCATAGGCTTGCTCATGACAAAGAACCGTCGTTTTCGTACTTTCTATCTTTCGCATCTCTCGAAGCGAAAGGGCCGGAACGGGTGAAGCATACACCGATCCCGGCCCAAAGACATAGACCCCGTAAGGCTGATCCTCAGAAGGCGGCCTCGTCCATCTCCATCAGGGAACTGGACCCCGCCATGATGATGACGAACAGGGCGTTGGTCTGCGGCAGCAGTTTCGCGGTGTAGAATCGGGCCGTCCTGATCTTGGCCTCAAGGAAGGCCGCATTGCCATCCCCCGCCGCCAATTTCGCCTTGGCGGCCTTGACCATCCTCAGCCACATCCAGCCAAGCGCCACCAGACCGAACAGCCGCAGATAGTCGGTGGCGGCCGCCCCCGCCTCCTCCGGGTCCTTCATTCCCTTCTGCGCGATGACGGCGGTCGCCTGCTGGAGCTTGGCGAAGGCCTTGGCGAGCGGCAGGACGAATTCGGCCAGCTCCTCCGTCTCCATGTCGGCCTCGATCTCGGCACCGACGGGGTGGAAGAAGCGGCGCAGCAGCCGGCCCATGTCCTGCGGCAGCTTGCGCCCCACGAGGTCCAGCGCCTGGATGCCGTTGGTGCCCTCGTAGATCTGGCAGATCCGGGCGTCGCGGACATACTGCTCCACCCCGGTTTCCCAGATGAAGCCGTGGCCGCCATGCACCTGCACGGCGATGTTGGCCGACTCGAAGCCGATGTCGGTGAACAGAGCCTTGACGATCGGCGTCATGAGCTGGACGAATTCGTCCGCCTCCTTGCGCGTCTTTTCGTCCGCGTGCTTCTCCGCCACGTCCAGCTTGTAGCCGACCAGCGCCCCGAGCGCGCGGGCGCCCTCGGTGTAGGCGCGGGCGGTCAGCAGGTTCCGCCGCACGTCGGGATGCACGATGATCGGGTCGGCGGGCTTGTCGGGGTGCGCCGTGCCCTTCAGCGAACGGCCCTGGAGCCGCTCCCTAGCGTAGGCCACCGCGTTCTGGTAGCTGACCTCGGCAACCCCCAGCCCCTGGATGCCGACGGCGAGGCGGGCCGCGTTCATCATCACGAACATCGCCCGCATGCCCTTGTGCGGCTCGCCGACCAGCCAGCCGGTGGCGTCCTCGAAGTTCATGACGCAGGTCGCCGACGCCTTGATGCCCATCTTGTGCTCGATGGAGCCGCAGGCGACGCCGTTGCGCGGGCCGACCGTGCCGTCGTCGTTGGGCAGGAACTTCGGCACCAGGAACAGGCTGATGCCGCGCGTCCCGGCCGGCGCGTCGGGCAGGCGCGCCAGCACCAGATGCAGGATGTTCTCGGTCAGATCATGCTCGCCGGCGGAGATGAAGATCTTCGTGCCGGTGATGGCGTGGCTGCCGTCCTCCTGCGGGACCGCCTTGGTGCGGATCAGCCCCAGGTCGGTGCCGCAATGCGGCTCGGTCAGGCACATGGTGCCCGCCCAGGTGCCGTCGACCAGCCGGCCGAGGAAGCGCTGCTTCAATGGGTCCGACCCGTAGGTGGAGAGCGCGTTGTAGGCGCCCAGCGACAGGCCGGGATACATGCCGAAGCTGAGGTTGGCGGAGCAGATGAACTCCTCCAGCATGGTGTTGACCAGCTTGGGCAGACCCTGCCCGCCATAGGCCGGGTCGCAGGACAACCCCTGCCAGCCCGCCTCGATGTAGGTGCCGTAGGCCTCCTTGAAGCCCTTGGGCGTGCGCACCACGCCGTTCTCGAAGGTGCAGCCCTCGCCATCGCCGGACTGGTTCAGCGGGAACAACACCTCCTCGCACAGCTTGGCGCCTTCCTCCAGGACCTGGGCGATCAGGTCGGGGGTGGCGTCCTCGTAACCCGGCAGTTCGGCCAGCTTCCCCGCCCCGACGATCTCGTCGAGAACGAAGCGGACATCCTCCAGCGGAGCCTTGTAGATCGGCATTGCTCAGTCCTCCCCCATCAGTTCCGCAGCGGCTTGCCGGTGGTCAGCATGTGCTCCACCCGGTCGATGGTGCCCTCGGTGCGCACCAGCTCCATGAAGGCCCGGCGCTCCAGCGCCAGCATCTGGTCCTCGGTCACCGGCTGGGTGACGTCGGCCTTCGGCCCGCCGGTCAGGATGCCGGCCAGCTTGCCGCAGACCACCATGTCGTGCGGCGTCGCCTTGCCCTGAAGCGCGAAGCCTTCCAAGAACAGCTCCAGCGCGGCCCGCCCGTTGGGACCGGGGAGCGTGTAGGTGACCTTCTCGGGTGGGGTGTAGTGTGTGGCCAGCTCCAGCGCCTTGGCCTTGGCGTCGGCCAGCAGTCGGTCGCGGTTCATGGTGATGCCGTCGCCGGGGCGCAGGTACAGCAGGTCCTTGGCCTCCGCCGCCGACTTGGCGACCTTGGCGAGGCTGATGGTCTCGAAGGCCTCGGCGATCGGCGGCATCGGCCCCTTCGGAGTCCGCGGGTTGGCGGCGTAGCGGGCCAGCATCTCCGTGCAGCCGCCCCAGCCGGGGATCAGCCCGACGCCGACCTCGACCAGTCCCATGTACGTCTCGGCGTGGGCCTGCACATGGTCGGAATGCAGCAGGATCTCGCAGCCGCCGCCGAGCGCCATGCCGCTGGGCGCCGAGACCACCGGGAAGGGAGCGTATTTCAGGGCGCGGTAAGTGCGCTGCCCGCCCTCCACCAGCTCCTCGATCTGCGGCCACAGCCCGACGTTGAGGGCGAACAGGGCGAGGCCAAGATTGGCGCCGACCGAGAAGTTGTCGGACTCGTTGTGGATGACCAGGGCCTTCCAGTCGCCTTTCCCATCGCCGATCAGCGTCATCGCCTTGCCGTAGGCGGCCATGACGTCGCCGTCCAACGCGTTCATCTTGCTGGTGAACTCGACGCACAGCACGCCGTCGCCGATGTCCCACAGGCTGACCGAGCCGTTCTTCCACACCGGCTTCGACGCCCGCTTGATGTCCGACAGCAACAGCACGCCGTCGGGACGCACCACCCTGTCGTAGAGACCGGCGGTGGTCAGATGCTGGAGCTTGCCGTCCTCCACCCGGTAGAAGGGCCGCCCGGCGGCCTGTTCGACCAGCGGCGGGACGGGGATGCCCTCGCTGCGGCAGAGGTCGGCGAACCAGGCGGTGCCCAGGCGGTCGATCAGCTCGAACGGACCCTGCTTCCAGTTGTAGCCCAGCCGCATCCCCTCATCGACCGCGACGATGCTGTCGGCAATCTCCGGCACCAGCGACGCGGCGTAGGACAGCGTGTGGGCCAGCACCCGGCGGGCGTATTGGCCGGTCCTGTCGGGGAAGTCGGCCAGCGCCCGCAGGTCGCGCCCGGCGGCCGACACGCTTTCCAGCCTCGGCTTGTCGGAGCGGCGGTAGGCGCCGGAGGACAGGTCGATGGCCTCCTTGACCTTGGCGCCGCCCTCCCGGTTCAGGCGGTAGAAGCCGCCCTTGCCCTTGCGGCCCGTGTAACCCTCCGCGATCATCCGGGTGATGACGGGGTGCTCGCGGAAGACGGCGCGGTAGGGGTCGTTCTCTGGCAGGGTCGCCAGCAGGCTCTTCGCAATGTGCGGCATCAGGTCGAGTCCGACGAGATCGACCAGACCGAACACACCGGTCTTCGGGATACCCATGGGACGGCCCACGATGGCGTCGGCCTCCTCCACCGTCAGGCCGAGATCGACGGCGGCGTTGATCGCCGTCTGGATCCAGTAGACGCCGATGCGGTTGGCGATGAAGCCTGGCGTGTCCTTGCAGCGGACCACGCCCTTGCCCAGCGCGCGGTCGCAGACGTCGGCGACGGCGGCCAGCACGTCGGGCCGGGTGGCCTCGCCGCCGACGATCTCCAGCAGCCGCATGTAGCGCGGCGGGTTGAAGAAGTGGGTGATGAGGAAGTCGCGCTTGAAGGCGTCCGACTGCCCCTCGACCAGCACGCCCAGCGGGATGGTCGAGGTGTTGGACGACACCACGGAGCCTTCCTTCCGCACCGGGTCGATGCGCCGGTAAAGGTCGGCCTTGACCGCCGGATTCTCAACGATGGCCTCGACGATCCAGTCGACGTCGGCCAGCAGGGCGAGGTCGTCCTCCAGATTGCCCGGAGTCACCAGCTTGGCGTTCTTCGCGTGCATGAAGGGCGCGGGGTCGGTCTTCAGGAGCCTCTGGATGGCCCCCTTGGCGATGGCGCCGCGGTCGTCACCCTCCTTGGCGGGGATGTCGAGCAGAACGACGGGGATGCCGGCGTTCGCGAAATGGGCGGCGATGCCGCTGCCCATCACGCCGGAGCCGATCACGGCGGCGCGTTTGATCTGCATGGTTGGTGCCTCCCTGTGCCGCCGCCGTCAGACCGCTTCCAGGACCGTGGCGATGCCTTGGCCGCCGCCGATGCACTGGGTGGCGAGGGCGAACTGCTTGCCCTCGCGCTTCAGCAGAGCCGCGGCCTTGCCGGTGATGCGGGCGCCAGTGGCGCCGAGCGGGTGGCCGAGCGCGATGGCGCCGCCGTCGAGGTTTACCTTGGCCGGGTCGATGTCGAGGTCGTGCATGCAGGCGATGGCCTGGGCGGCGAATGCCTCGTTCAGCTCGATCACGTCGATGTCGCGGATGGACAGGCCGGCGCGCGCCAGCGCCTTCTGCGCCGCCGGGACCGGGCCGAGGCCCATCACCTCCGGCGCGCAGCCGGCCACCGCGACCGAGCGGATGCGGGCGAGGATCGGCAGGCCGTTGGCCTTGGCGTAAGCCTCCGTCGTCACCAGCACCGCCGAGGCGCCGTCCGTCAGCGGGGAGGAGGTGCCAGCGGTGACCGAGCCGTCGGCCAGGAAGGCGGGCTTCAGGCCGCTCAGCGTCTCGCCGCTGGTGCCGGGGCGGATGCAGCCGTCGCGCTCCACGAGGCCGGTGGCGGTCTGGATGGCGACGATCTCCTCGGCGAGGCGCCCGGCCTGCTGGGCCGCGGCGGCCTTGGCATGGGACTCGGCAGCCATCGCCTCCTGGTCGGCGCGGGAGATCTCATAGCGGCGGGCCACGTTCTCCGCCGTGACGCCCATCGAGCAGTAGGCTTCCGGATACTGGTCCTTCAGGCCCGGATGGGGCAGCGGGTTGTAGCCCATCATCGGGACGCGGCTCATCGACTCGATGCCGCCGCACAGGAAGACCTCGCCCGCCCCCATCTGGATGGCGCCCGCCGCCTGGTGGATCGCCTGCATGGAGGAGCCGCAGTAGCGGTTGATCGTGGTGGCCCCGGCGGTCAGCGGCAGCTTCGCCAGGAAGGACACGGTGCGGGCGATGTTCATGCCCTGCTCGCCCTCGGGAAAGGCGCAGCCGACGACCACATCCTCGATGTCCTGCGGGTTGACGCCCGTGCGCTCGACCAGCGCCGCGGCGACATGGGCCAGCAGGTCATCGGGGCGGACCTTCGCCAGCTCGCCCTTGTTGGCGAAGGCGAAGGGGGAACGGGCGTAGCCGGCGATGACGACCGGATTGGCGGGCGTGGTCAAAGGCGCCGAGGTCATGGTTGCGAGTCCTCCGGGGTGTGCGTCTCCGTGATTCCGTTCTTGCGGAAATGGTCGGAGATCTGGATGTCGATGATGCGCAGCTCGCCCAGCGTCTGCTGGACGTCCTGAAGCTGCCGTTCCAGGTCGGCGATGCGGCGGCGGGCGATGCGCTGCATGAAGCGCATCTGCTCCTTCTGGATCTCGTCCGCGTCGTAGAGGGTGAGGAATTCCTTGATCTCGGCGAGGCTGAAGCCCAGCCGCTTGCCCCGGCAGATCAGCGCGAGGCGCGCGCGGTCGCGGTGGCCGTAGACACGGGCGGTGCCGTCGCGCTGCGGCGCCAGCAGCCCTTCGTCCTCGTAATGGCGGATGGTGCGGTGGGTCAGCCCGAATTCGTCGGCCAGTTCACCGATGGCGAAGGAGCGCCCGGCACCGTCCGCGCCGGGGTCCAGCCCGATATCCAGCCCGACGTCGGCGCGCGTGCCCAGCCCCATCAACCTTGCGGGTTGCGACATTCCCCACCCTTCCCTTGATCGTCACGGGTTGACGTTTACGTAAAGGTAAGGTGCCTGCCATGCGCTGTCAAGCGGGCTGCCCGCTCCCATTCGGGCGCCCTCCTGCTGTCCATCCGGGGTGCGGCGCGGGCGCGCTGTGACAGCATGCCACGGGCGATGAGCCTGCCCAGCTATGGCAGGCTCGGATCACTCAACAAAAAAGCCGCCGGCGAACCCGGGCCAGGAATGGCCGGGCGCAACGGCCGGTTACAGGGCAGGACAAACCGGAGTAACGGCAAGCAGGGTTGGGACAGCCGATGTCGTCGCGCGCCATCGTATCGCTGGGCGTTTGGATACTCGCCATGGTGCTGATCGGCACTTTGACGGTCGGGGTCGCGTTGCTGTTCTACGTGGCGCTGACCGCCTTCTTCGCGGTCGTGGTGGTCATCATGATGATCATCTCCCGCCACCGCGAGGACGAGCACAAAAAGATCGTCTGAGACCGGCCGAACCGGAAAAGCCAGCTCGGAAAGGCCCGTCTGAGAAAAGCCGGTTCGGGAAAAGCAAAAGCCCCACCGCCCGCGCACGACGGACGATGGGGCTTTTCCGTTTGGGCCGCCTACTCCGGCAGGACGCGCAGGCGCGACACGGCGGTGCGGGCCGACTGGTGCGGGCGGTAGAGGTCTTCCACCATCGCACCGGGTTGGGCGTAGTCGCCGGGCGTCACCGCGCGCACCAGATAGACCAGCCGGAAACGCGGCGCCTGCTTCGTCATGTCGAGCGCGGCGACGAAGCGGTCGTCGCGGTAATCGACGGCGCGCGGCGCGGTCAGCTCGCCCAGCCAGGACAGGTCCCCCAGCGGCGCCCCGCCCCCGGCGAAGCGGGCGGCCTCGATCTCGAAGCCGGCGGGCAGCGGATCGGACACCAGAACCTGCCGGTCCATCGGATCGGAGGCGCTGCCCTCCAGGATCACCACCAGCCGGTCGTTCGGACGGACGGCGCCCGGATCGGCGGGGCGGCCGGTCATATCAAACAGGCTGCGGGTGACGGTCATGCCCTGCTCCTCCGCGCCCGGCGCCGCATCGGCGATGCCGGACACCGAGAGGATCTGGCGCAGCGGCTCGCCCCCGGCGTTGCGGATGGCCGGAGGGGCCGCCGGGTCGACGCGCTGGAACAGCGGCTTCGCCCCCTCGGTGACCTGATCGGCCCCTTGCTGGTCCTTCTGGGCGATCTTCATCGACGGCGCACGGTCGATCAGCGCCTTGGCCGCCTGGAGAAGCCATGCCTGCTCCTGCACGCCGGTGGTGCGGACGGCGGCGTAGGTCTTGGACAGGCGCTCGGTTGCCTGGGTCAGGCGATCCCGTTCGACCACGCCGCTCTCGCCCATCAGCGCCACCACGCCGGCCTCGTCGCGCAGCGACGAGCCGTAATCGCGCAGGCTGGCCGACACGACGCGGGCGCCGGACAGCCGGCCGAAGGCTTCCGCCGCGCGGTCCTTGTCGCCCAGCGCGGCGATGGCCGTGGCGACCTGGGCGCGGGCGAAGTCGGTCTGCAGCTTGTCCCAGAAGGTCTCCTGGAAGTAGCGGACGGCACCGGCGTCGATCATCTTGGCGCGGGCCAGCACATAGAGCGCGTAGGCGCGGGCCGGCTGCTCGTCGGCCTCCACCCAGGCGTTGTCGAGCGCGCCGCGCAGCCCGTCCAGCCCCTTGCGATAGGGCCCCTCCGGCACGCGGTAGCCGGCGGCCTTGGCGCGGCCCAGGAAGTCCAGCGCGTAGGCGGTCAGCCAGGAATCGGCCTCCCCTTTCGGCGACCAAGCGGCGAAGGCGCCGTCCATCCGCTGGAAGGTCAGCACCCGGTCCACCGACCGCTGCACCCGCGCCTTCACCCGCTCGTCCGAGGCGACGCCCAGCGCCACCGCCACGTCGCCCAGCGACAGCAGGGGCAGCGCTCGGCTGGCCGTCATCTCCAGCCCGCCGGGGCCGCCGCGCTCCAGCGCGGTCAGCAGGCCGGGAATGTCGAGCTCGGGCAGGTTGCCGAGCGACAGGGCCGCCGTCGCGGTCTCCGGCCGCAGGCCGTTCAGCAGGTCGGGGGGCAGTTCGACGCTGCGCTCCGGGGCCAGCATGGAGGCGGTGCGGCGGGTGACCAGCGGCGAGGCCGGGCGCACCGGGATTTCCCACTGGCGCGTGATGCGCAAGCCGTCCGGCCCGGTCACGTCCAGCGCGACGTGCCCTGTGCCGACGCCGTTGGCGGTCAGCACCCGCCCGGCGGCGGCCCGCTTGCCCTTGCCCAATTCGGGCACGGCGATGTTGCCTTCGCTCAGCGACACGGCGCCGCTGGCGATCAGGGAGATGGTGTAGGCGCCCGCAGGCCCCCCGACGTTGTCGAGCGTCACCGGGACCACCGCCCGGTCCCCCGGCGCCAGGAAGCGCGGCAGGCCCAGGTCGGCCAGCACCGGATCGGCGACCAGCATGGAGGATTCGGAACGGCCGAGCTTGTCCCCGCTCCAGGCCACGGCCATCAGGCGCAGCCGGCCCTGGAAATCGGGGACGTCCAGCGGCACCGCCACCTTGCCCTCCGGCCCCACGGTCAGCACGCCGGAGAACAGGGAGACGACGCGCTCCGACTTCTGCGGAACGGTGACGCCGACCTGACGCAGCCGCGGAGCGGCGCCGGGGCGCGTGCGGGTGGCGTCCAGGACCGCCGGATCAATCAGCCGCCCGAAGGAATCGCGCAGCTCCACGCCCAGGCGGCGCTTGCCCAGATAATGGTCGATCGGGTTCGGCGAATGCTGGTCGGTGAGCTGGAGCACGGCGTCATCCACCGCGGCGACCGTCACATAGGCCGGCTGGCCTTCCGGTGCTCCCTCCACCACCACCTCGGCGGTGACGGAGCGGCGGGGCTCGGTCTGCGCCGGGGCGGCGACGCGCACGTCCAGCGCCCGCTCGTCCCCGTCCACCGCCAGCCAGGACAGGCCGACGGCGCGGCGCGCCACGCCCTTCGACGGGCCGCCCGCCGCGTCCGGCGCGCCGAAGGCGGTCGCCAGCACATAGACGCCACCGGTCCAGGTCGGATCGACGGGGATTTCCAGGAACGCCCCCTCCGGCCCGATGCGGCGGGTCGAAGCTTGCCGGATCTTGCGGTCGGCGACGGTGATCAGCACCTCGCTGTCGTAGGGCGGCTTGACGTAGACCCAGGCGGTCTCGCCGCCCTTGTAGGCGGGCAGCATGACGGTCACGTCCACCTGATCGGGACGCTCGCCGGCGGTCGGGGTCATCCACCAGCCGGCGGCGAAGCGCAGGCTGCTCGCCACGCCCGTCTTGGGGTCGAACACCTCCAGCCGGTAGCGCCCGGCGGTCACCGGGGCCTCCACGGAAGCCGGCTTGGCCGCCTGGGCGGCGAGCGTGCCGCCGGTCACCCGCTGGTCGCGCACCGTGACCTTGTAGTCCCAGCGCCCGTTCGCCTCGAACCACGCGTAGTCGTACTCCTCCTCGAACAGCTCGTAGGAGAGGTCCTCCTTGTCCATCGGCTGGCCGTCCGGTCCGACCGCCACCACGTCGAAGCCGGCAGTGGCGCCTTCCGGCACCCCATCACCCTCGAAGCGCGGGCGGATGCCGACGGCGAAGGGCTGGTGGCGCACCGGCAGGACCAGATCGCGGCTGACCGAGCGGCCCCCGATGTCCAGGAGGGTGGCGCGGACCACCGCCTCCAGCGGCTTGGTGCTCTCCGGCGCCTTGGGCAGCGCGAGATCGGCCTTGGCCTGCCCGTTGCGGTTGGTCGTGAAACCCGGCAGGTCGCTGCGCAGCGGCTTCACCTCCTCCTGCGTGAGGCCGAAGCGGTAGCCGGGCAGGTTCGGGTAGGGATTCGCCGCGGCGCGCAGCGTCACCGCCAGCTCGCCCGGCAGGCCCGCCGCCGGGGCGCCGTAGAGGAAATGCCCGTCGATGGTCAGGGTCGTCTTGCCATCCGCCGGAAGCTCCGCCGCCTCGGCGGCCAGGGCGACCTCAAGGCGCGGCGGCACGAAGTCCTCGACCAGGAATTCGGCGCGGCCCAGCACCGGACCCATCGTGTTCGGCTGGCTCCCCGCCTCCGGCTCGCCGTGGGCGGTGACGGCCCAGGTGCCGGTCATGGCGTTGGCCGGGATCTCGACGCGGGCGGCGAAGCTGCCGCCGCCGGATTCGGCGAGCGGACGGCGGTCCACCTCGAAGCCGTCCGGGCGCTGGATCTTCAGCGTGACGGGACGGCCGGTGACCGGCTTGGCGTCGGCGTCGCGCAGCAGCATCGCCAGATGCACCGTCTCGCCGGGGCGGTAAATGCCGCGCTCGGTGTAGAGGAAGGCGTCGGGCTGGCCGGGGACCGGGCGCGCCGGGACCGCCGCCGCGACACCGCCCGGCGCCGCGTTCGGCGCCCCGCCCGCCGGAGGCGCGTTGGCCAGCGTCGGTGTCACGAGGTCGAGGAAGCCAAAGTCCCCCGCCCCGCGGTAGGCGAACAGCGCCTGCACCGGTTCCCGTCCGGCGGCGCGCAGGGCAGCGAGGTCGAAGCGCGCCAGCCCGTCCGCGCCGGTCAGCGCCTTGCCAAGCTCCTCGTTGTTGCGGGCGAGCAGGCGCAGCTCGACGCCGGCCTCCGGGGTCGCCCCCTTCACGGAGCGGGCGAAGACGACCAGCGCGTCCTCGCCGGTGATGGCGTTCAGGCCGAGGTCGGAGACGACGAACCACTGGGTCGCCTTGTGGTCCCAGCCGCCGGGCTTGATGTCCTCAGTGCTGGCCACGGCGATGTAGACGCCGGGCTCCAGCCGGCCCAGCACGGCGTCGATCGGAAAGGGCGTCACCACCGCCTGGTTGCGGCTGTTGCTGATCGCCATCTCCCCGCGCCACACCTCCTGGCCGGAGCGGTCGAGGATCTCGCCGACCTCGTGGTCGGACATCTGCTGGCCGATGCGGCCGAAATAGATCTTCTCGACCAGACTGCGGTCGTTGATCCGCAGCACCTGGAGCTTCGCCCGGTCGAGGTTGATGGAGCGCAGCGGCAGCCCGTCGGCGCCGATGCGCGGCAGGATGTAGCCCGCCCCGCGGAAGGCCAGCGCCGGCTTGCGGTTCGGCACCTCGATGTCGCGCGCGTCGGGGTTGGGCAGGCGCTTCCCGTCGCTGCCCGGCAAGCCGTCGCGCAGGGTGATGCGGTAGCTCTGCCCGTGCTTCAGCCCCTCGACGCAGAGCGTGCGGTCGCGGGCGACGGCGGTCCCGTCGAAGGCCGCCCCGCCCCCAGCAGGCGTCACCTCCACATAGTCGCGGTAGTTCACCGCGCGCGACTTCTCCAGCCGGTCGGTGAAGGTGAAGCAGGCCTGCGGCACGTCGCGCTCCGCCACCACCTCGGCGGAGGACACGCCGAAGGGCACCGGCTCGGGCGGCGCGTCGGCGGCGATGACGGGGGTTGAGGACGCGACGAGGACGGCACAGACACGCGCCACTGCACGCAACATTCGATCTTCCCTGGACCAGCCGCCCGGCGCGGCGCGCGCGGGCCTATGCGAAAACTTGGGGCCTGCGAAAACATTGTTTTCGGCAAACCGGCGCGGAGTATGCCGAAGCGCCCATGGTTTCGCCACGGCTTTGCGGCCCCGCCCGGAAAATCCCGCAAGGTGGATTTGGTCGTGGATAGGACGGGGATCAGGCGGCGAATTCCAGCGTGAACTGGCTGCCCTCGCCGGGCCGGCTGTCGATGCGCAGGCGACCGCCATGGGCCTCCATCAGGGACTTGACGATGGGCAGCCCCAGCCCGCCGCCCTGCCCCGGCAACGCCACATGCACCGCGGGTTGCCCGAAGGGTTCCGCGGCTTGGTGGAGTTGTTCCGGGGTCATGCCGATGCCGTTGTCCGTCACCCGCACGCGGCATCCGCCGTCCGCTCCGCCGCCGACCGTCACCAGGATGCGCCCGCCCTCCGGCGTGAAGGTGACGGCGTTGGTCAGCAGGTTCAGGAGCATCTGCTTCAGGGCGCGCTCGTCCGCCGAGACGCTGTGGTGTCCCGGCTCGACATGCATGTCCACGCGGATGGCCTTGGCGTCGGCCTGCGGCGCCACCATGCGGAACGCCCACTCGACGACCGGAGCGACGTCGAGATCCTCCCGATGCAGGGGCAACGTCCCCGCCTGGAGCCGCGACAGATCCATGATGTCGTTGATCAGCCCCAGCAGGTGCCGCCCCGATTCATGAATGTCGTGGGCGTAGTCGGCGTAACGCCCGCCGGCCTGCGGCCCCAGCATCTGATCGCGGATGATCTCCGAGAAGCCGAGGATGGCGTTCAGCGGCGTGCGCAGCTCATGGCTGACGCGGGCCAGGAAGTTGCGGTTCAGCGCCAGCGCGGCGCGCAACCGCTCCGCGGTGCGGTGCTGCACAAGAAGGAACAGCGTCACCAGCAGGATGGACGCGGTCAGGATCGCCGCCAGCAGGAACAGCGTGTTGCGCAGGTCTGCCACCCCCGCCTCGATATCCACCTGCGCGACGCCGACGGTGGCGACCAGCGGATAGCTCTCAACCACGCGATAGGCGAAGGCGCGCAGGACGCCGTCGGTCTGCGACTCCTGCCAGTAGACGCCGGCGAGCGACCGGCCCAGTTCCCCCCACAGGCGGGACTGGGGGATGGCGAGGCCGACCGCCTCGACACCGCGCGAGGCGCCGCGGGCGCGGATCACCTTGTCCATCCCGATCAAGGTCACCGCCCCCTGCGGCCCCAGATTGGCCTGCTGGTAGAACTCCGCCAGGATGTCGGGATCGATGTTGGCGATCACGATGCCCGCAAAGCCGCCATCCCCGTCGGTCAACCGCCGGCTGAGGCGCAGCAGGGGACCGCCGCCGGTCGTTCCGGGAAAGGGCGTTCCAATGTGCATCAGGTCGCGCCCGGTGCCCTGATGGAAGGCGAAGGCCGCCTCGTCCCGCTCGTTCGCCCGCCCGCCCGGACCTTCGCTGCGCAACAGCACGGTCCCGTCGGCGTCGAGCACGGTGAAGTGATGGATCAGCGTCGGATCGTAGAGCGTCTGGTCGAGGAAGTTGCGGATGCCGGGCAGGCCGTTCTCCCCGAACTCCAGCGCCAGGGAGCGCAACGTGATGTCCACCTCGTGCACCGCGCGGTGGGTGCTCTTGGCGAAGGCCCGGACCATGATCTCGGCCTTCGCCACCGCTTCCCGCGTCTGGCCGTCCAGCAGTTCGCGGGCCACCTGCGCGTAGGCTCCCCAGACCACCGTGATCGCAACGGCGGCGATGGCGAACACGCACCAGCGGAACGAGATCGGCAGACGCATCCCGGTCTTTCCACAGGCGGCCCACCGGGCCGGGTCCGGACGTTGATCCGTTCCGGCCCGGTATCGACCCTAGAGGACAAGGGGTATCACGCCACCGAAGTCTCCGGCAAGCCTCTCCATCCAGCGTTGACGGCAGAGGTCTTCATGTCATTTACGCGTGAAATACGCCCTCAACCGCTCAACCGCGCCGTCGAGGATTTCGTCCCTCTTGGAGAAGCAGAAGCGGATGAAGCTTCGCGGCGCGTCCTGGACGAAGAAGGCTCCGACGGGGATGGCCGTCACCCCGGCCTCGGCGGTCAGACGGCGGCAGAAGGCCTCGTCGTTGCCGTCGAAACCGAAGGGCGACACGTCGGCGACCACGAAATAGGTGCCGGCGGACGGCAGCACCTCGAACCCCACGGCGCGCAGCCCGTCGGCCAGCCGGTCGCGCTTGGCCTGGAGCCCGCTGGACAACCCGGCGAAATAGGCGTCGCCCTTGCCCAGCCCATAGGCGACCGCCGTCTGAAGGTTGGGCGGCGTGGTGAAGGTAATGTACTGGTGCGCCTTGGCGACGGGCTGGAGCAGGTGCGGCGCGCCGGTGACGTAGCCGACCTTCCAGCCGGTCAGCGAGAAGGTCTTGCCCGCGGAGCCGATCTTCAGGCAGCGGTCGCGCATGCCGGGCAGCGTCATCAGAGGAATGTGCTGACGCCCGTCGAAGACGATGTGCTCGTACACCTCGTCGCAGACGGCGAAGGCGTCGAAGCGCTGGACGAACTCCGCGAGCAGCTCCAGTTCGGCGCGGCTGAAAACCTTGGCCGCGGGATTCAACGGGTCGTTGATGAGAACCAGCTTGGTCTTCGGCGAGAAGGCCGCTTCCAGGTCCGCCCGTGTGAAGCTCCAGTCCGGGGCCTTCAGGCTGACGAAGCGCGGCACGCCGCCGGCCAGCCGGACGATCGGCAGGTAGCTGTCGTACATGGGCTGGAACAGCACAACCTCGTCACCCGGCTCGATGAGACCGAGCAGGCTGGCGGTGAGCGCCTCGGTGGCGCCGGAGGTCACCAGCACCTCGGTCTTCCAATCGATGTCCAGCCCGTAGAACCGCCGGCCGTGGGCGGCCAGCGCCTGCCGCAGGTCCGGCGTGCCCATCATCGGCGGGTACTGGTTCCACCCTTCGAGGATGGCCTTGGCCGCCACGTCCAGCACGTCGGCGGGACCGCGCTCATCGGGAAAGCCCTGGCCGAGATTGATCGCCTTGTGCTCGTCCGACAGGCGGGACATCACCTCGAAGATCGTGACCGGGAGGTCAAGCTCCCGCCGACCAAGGAAGCCTGTCTTCGATTCTCCGGAATTTTGCATCGAACACCGTCGGTGTGGTTGGGTGAGTTCCGTGGTGGCTGATCGGTAACCGGCCAGATCGGGAGAGCGCCGCCCGTCTCGGATCGCGGATCGAACGGACGGAATTCAGCGGTCGTCGCACCAGCCTTGTTCCGGCTTGCCTTATCGACGGATTGCAGCCGTTCGTCCAGCGCCTCGGCGGGGTTTCCCGACCGAGGCGCTGTGCGCGGCCTCCTGTTTCAAGAGCATGCGGCGGCGGGGGACGTGGCGGAACCAGCCGGACACAGCGAGCGTCGACAAAATTCCTGCCCGCTCGTGTCGGGCTCCGTCATCGACGGTCGACGCGAACCCAATAGGAGCAAACGCGCGCGCCCGACCGCCTCACGGGGGGGCCAAGGCGGCAGGGCGGCGCGAACCGACGCGGCCCAGCGGAGACACCGGGGCCGGGCCTACCCACGAAACCGGGCGGGTGAACCGCATGGGGCCGGGCCCCAACGGCGACGCCGCCCGCTCCTCACGCCTGACCGACGCTGTGGCCGGCGTTGCGCCCGCGGCGTCCACGGACGGCGGTCGGGTCGATCGACTCCGCATCCTCGTCGAGCGCCGGGCCGCCGGCACCGTCGGCCTGGTCGGCGCAGCGCTCCGCCAGTTCGCGGATCGCCCCGCGGATCTGCGGGTCGCGGATGTTCTGGAAGTAACGGGCGAGCATCAGCGCCTCGCGGGACCGCAGAGTGCCTTCCGATTCCTCCGCCTGCGGGTTGGCGACCCCCGCCTCCTGGGCAGCGTGGCGTTCCTCCAGCCCCTCGAAGAAGACGGAGACCGGCACCCGGAAGAACTGAGCCAGCTTGAACAGACGGCTGGCCGAGACCCGGTTGAAGCCGCGCTCGTACTTCTGAAGCTGCTGGAACGTCAGGCCCAGAGCCGACGCGACATCGCTCTGGCTCAGGCCGGCGAGCATGCGCAGTTCGCGCAGACGCTGCCCAACAAACACATCGACCTCGTTGAGGCCTTCCTTCTTCTCACGTCCACGTTTTTTCACAACATTCCCCCATCAAAAAAAGTGGCAAAGCCCCATGTCGCGCGAAGCAACATTCGGTTCTGCGTTGGAAAGATTCCGACGCGCTTGTGCCACGATCTTTTTGGTATCGGACAAGCGACCATTGCAACTCAGCTATGACGTCGGCGGTGCAAAGTCAACCACCGTTCCGGCATTTACTACCTACGTCCCAACAAACCACAGAAATAGAAGGGTTATGTACACGCGCATTATTCCTTCTTTCGAGGTAATTTCAAATTGCTCAAAGAAGAAACAATCTGATACATGCCCTTTCGCGGCGAATCACCCCCCTCCTCCTCGCTCGCAGGTGGGCAGAAGAGCGTTGCCGACGCGCATCGATAGGCACATTTTGCCGGGCACTGGGCAATTTCTGCCCACGAATTAACGCTCTCTTCATCAAGAAAGCCCAGCATGCGCGCTTAAGGCAAGGACCGGCGCGGTTTTTGCAAATTCCTTTTTTGCGTCTGCGAAATCAAGAACTTCCCGGAGATCCACCGGGGCATCCGATCGGGGACTAGCGCGTGAACAACCTTCTGCAGACCTTGCGCAACCTGGGTCCCGCGCGCCTGGCCGCCATCGGTGGGGTCGGCCTGCTCCTGATCGGATTCTTCGTCTATCTGATGACGCGCCTCTCCACCCCGGAGATGGAGCTTCTCTACGCCGAACTCCAGCCCACCGAGGCCGCGGCCATCGCCAAGAAGCTGGAGGAGGCGAAGGTCCCCTTCACGGTCGACAAGACCGGCACGAAGATCATGGTCGCCGCCGAGCAGGTCGGGCCGACGCGCATGCGCATGGCCGCCGCCGGCCTGCCCTCGGGCGGCTCCATCGGCTACGAGCTGTTCGACAAGGGCGAAGGCTTCGGCGCCACCAGCTTCATGCAGAACATCAACCATCTGCGCGCCCTGGAAGGCGAGATGGCGCGCACGGTGCAGACGCTGAACGGGGTGCAGAGCGCCCGCGTCCATCTGGTGCTGCCCAAGCGCGAGCTGTTCGCGCGTCAGCAGAATCCGGCGACGGCCAGCATCTTCATAAAGCTGCGCCCCGGCGCCCAGCTGTCGCGCGAGAACATCCAGGCGATCCAGCACCTGATCGCCGCCTCCGTGCCGAACCTCGATCCCAGCCGCATCTCCATAGTCGACGACAAGGGCACCCTGCTCGCCCGCGGGACCGGCAACGACAGCGCGGACGCCATGCTGGCCTCGGCAGAGGAGAAGAAGGTCGCCTACGAGAGCCGCATCGCCCGCATCATCGAGGATCTGCTGGGCCGCACCGTCGGCTACGGCAAGGTGCGGGCGGAGGTTTCGGCCGATCTCGACTTCGACCGCATCACCACGCAGTCCGAGATCTTCGATCCGGAAAGCCAGGTCGTCCGCTCCACCCAGACGGTGACGGAGGCGAACGAGAGCCATGACCGCGACCCGCTGTCGCCGGTCACCGTGGACCAGAACCTGCCGACCGCGCAGTCGGGCAACAACGCCGGACCGATCTCGCAGAACAAGCAGAACCGCAGCGAAGAGACGATCAACTACGAGATCAGCCGGACCACCAAGAACCATGTCCGCGAATCCGGGCAGGTCCGCCGCCTGTCGGTCGCGGTTCTGGTCGACGGCACCTACAGCCTGCCCAGGGACGGCAACCCGGCGGCCTACCAGCCGCGGCCGGAGCAGGAGCTGGAGAGCATCAAGGCGCTCGTCCGTTCCGCCGTCGGCCTCGACGCCGTGCGCGGCGACACGCTGGAAGTCATCAACATGCGCTTCTGGTCGCCGGAAGACGACGTCCAGAAGCCGGAGGAGCTGTTCCTCGGCATGACCAAGGACGACCTGTTCCGCATCGCGGAGATGGTCGTTCTGGGCATCGTCGCCGTCCTCATCATCCTGCTGGTCATCCGCCCGCTGATCACCCGTGCCTTCGAGAAGGCCGACCAGCAGGAGGAGGACGACATGGACCGCCTGCTGGCCGACCAGAGCGGCATGCCCGCCGCCCTGGCCGCGCCGACCGGCGCGCTGGCCCAGGATCTCGCACTGGAGGCTGCCCAGGCCGACGAGGAGCTGGAGCAGATGATCGACATCAACCGCGTCGAAGGCCGCGTCCGCGCCTCCTCGCTGCGCAAGGTGGGCGAGATCGTCGAGAAGCATCCGGAGGAAGCGGTGTCGATCCTGCGCAACTGGCTGTATCAGGAGAGCTGACGCGATGAGTTCGGTCCGCAAATTCCTGTTCGACGAATCCTTCGATGTGGACGCGCCGCCGCGTCGCCAGTTCCAGGCCGACGACGAATATTTCGACAACATCCCCCTGCCGGAACCGGAGCCCGAGCCGGAACCGGAGCTGCCGTCCGAGCCGCCGCCCCCGGTGTTCGGCGAAGCCGATCTGGCCGCCGCCCGCGCCGCCGGCTTCGCGGAGGGCGAGACCGCCGGCAAGTCGACGGGCTACGGCAAGGGCTTCGTGGACGGCAACAACGCCGGCCGCAAGGACGGCTACGAGCAGGCCCGCGTTGAGATCGAGGCGACGGTGCAGGCGCGGATCGCCAACGCGCTGGAAACCGTCGGCAACGGCGTGCAGCATCTGCTGAACGAGCATTACGCCACCAGCGCCCAGCGGGCCGACCAGCCCGTGCACATCGCCCTGGCCATCGTCCGCAAGCTGATGCCGGAACTGGCGCGACGCGGCGGGCTGATGGAGGTGGAAGGGCTGGTGCGCGCCTGCCTGACCGACCTGATCGACGAGCCGCGCCTGGTGGTGCGCGTCGCCGACGACATGGTGGACGCGGTGCGCGAGCATCTGGATCAGGTGATCGCGGCCCGCGGCTTCGGCGCCAAGCTAATGGTGGTGGGCGATTCCGGCCTCGCGCCGGGAAGCTGCCGGATCGAGTGGGCCGAAGGCGGGGTGGAGCGGGACACCGCCGGCCTGCTCTCCCAGATCGAACGGCGGATGGCCGGCCTGCTGGAAGCGCCGCCGGGCTGACATCCCTGCGGGTTGGACGGCGGACAGGTTTTTTTAAGGTTCCAAGGGCTTCTGGAGACTTCGATGGCCAAGGACAGCTTCTCCCTCGACGAGTTGGACGGCGGCGGCCGCAGCGACATTGCGGAGTATGAGACCGGCCTGGGTCCAGCCAAGGATCTGGAAGCGGTCTACGACATCCCCGTCCAGATCTCCGCCGTGCTCGGCAAATCGACCATGCAGGTCAGCCAGCTGCTCAAGCTCGGGCGCGGCGCGGTGGTGGAGCTGGACCGCAAGGTCGGCGAGGCCATCGACATCTACGTGAACAACCGCCTGGTCGCCCGCGGCGAGGTCGTGGTCGTGGAAGACCGGCTGGGCATCACTATGACCGAAATCATCAAGTCGGACCGCGGATGAGCCTCACACGAGACAGCGCTGAAGCGTCCCGCCGGGGTGGGCGTTCCGCCCGTCCGCGCGGCGGGGTGGACATGGCGACGCTGGTCGGTCTGGCCGCCGCCGCCGTGGTCATCTTCGTCGCCATGGCGTCGGGCGGCAGTCTGCGCGCCTTCGTCGACCCGCCGTCGCTCATCATCGTGCTGGGCGGCACGCTGGCGGTCACCACCGCCTCCTTCTCGCTGCCCGACGTGGCCATCGCGTGGCGCGACGCCGGGGCGGTGCTGATCCACCGGACCAGCGACCCGCGCGGCGTGGCCCGGCAGGTGCTCCTGCTCGCCGAGGCGGCGCGGCGCGCGCCGGAGACGCTGCGCAACGTCCTGCCGGAGCTGAAGCACGAGTCCTTCCTGCACCGCTCGGTCACTCTGGTGGCCGAGGGGCTGCCGCCCGACGACATCGAGCGGATGCTGATCGGCGAGGTCGAGGCGTCGGGCGCCGGCAAGGTCAAGAGCGCCGGCGTGCTGCGCCGCGCGTCGGAGGTGGCGCCGGCCATGGGGCTGATCGGCACGCTGGTCGGCCTCGTCCAGATGCTGGGCAGCCTGAACGACCCGTCGAGCATCGGCCCAGCCATGGCGCTGGCCCTGCTGACCACCTTCTACGGGGCGGTGCTCGGCAACGTCGCGCTGGCCCCGCTGGCCGCTAAGGTGGAGCGGACGGCGGAGGAGGACGCGCTCGTCAAGACTCTCTACACCATCGGCGCGGTATCCATCGCGCGTCAGGAAAATCCGCGGCGTCTGGAGATGCTCCTGAACGCCGTTCTTCCGCCTGGAAAGCGGATTCAGTACTTCGACCGGGACTCCGACCGGGGTTCTCCGAGGGGAGCGTAAGATGCGTCTGCTGATCGTTGGAACGTTGGAAGGGTACATCACCGCCGCTGGCAAGATCGCCATGCAGCGCGGGGCGAAGGTGTCCCACACCGACAGCATCGAGGGCGCCCTGAACGCCCTGCGCGCGGCGGCGGGGGCGGACCTCGTGATGATCGACGTCAAACTCGACATCGCGACCTTCATCGAAAGCCTGAAGGCGGAACGGATCACCATTCCCGTGGTGGCCTGCGGCATCGGCACCGACGCGGCGGCGGCGGTGAAGGCGATCCGCGCCGGCGCCAAGGAATACATTCCCCTGCCCCCCGACGCGGAGCTGATCGCCGCCGTGCTGGAAGCGGTGGCGGAGGAAAGCCACGCGATCGTCTGCCAGGACCCGGCCATGCTGGCGACCCTGCGGCTGGCGGACCAGGTGGCGCCCAGCGACGCCTCCGTCCTGATCACCGGCGAGAGCGGCACCGGCAAGGAGCTGATGGCCCGCTACATCCACCGCAAGAGCCGCCGTTCCGACGCGCCCTTCGTCGCGGTGAACTGCGCGGCCATCCCGGAAAACCTGTTGGAATCGGAGCTGTTCGGCCACGAGAAGGGCGCCTTCACCGGCGCCGTCGCGCGCCGGCTGGGCCGCTTCGAGGAGGCCAACGGCGGCACCCTGCTGCTCGACGAGCTGTCGGAGATGCACCCGCGGCTCCAGGCCAAGCTGTTGCGCGCCATCCAGGAAAAGGAGATCGACCGCATCGGCTCGTCCCAGCCGGTGAAGGTCAACGTCCGTCTGGTCGCCACCTCCAACCGCAACCTGGAGAACGAGGTCCGCGCCGGCAACTTCCGCGAGGACCTCTATTTCCGGCTCAACGTCTTCAGCGTCGCCATACCGTCCCTGCGCGAACGGCCGGCCGACATTCCGATGATCGCCGACCATTTCCTGAAGAAATACGCACAGGCCAACGGGCTGGGCGAGAAGCGGCTGTCGGACGACGCGCTGCTGATGCTGCGCGCCCACCACTGGCGCGGCAACGTGCGCGAGCTGGAAAACACCATGCACCGCGCCGTCCTCCTCTCCAAGTCGGAGACGGTCGGGCCGGACGCGATCATGCTGACCAGCCAACTGCTCGCTCCGGAAGGCTCGGCGCAGGCGTCGATCCCGACCAACTCGCCGGTCGCCAACCCCTTCGCCGGGCCGGGCGGCACGGTGCCTCAGGCGCCGCGCGGCTATGGGCAGCCGGCTCCCGGCTACCCGACCTCCTACGCCCCGCCTCCGGGCCACGCCGCGGGGGCCGCGGCCTACGGCAACGCCGGAGCGTCGTCCTATGGCAACGCCGGAGCGGCGTCCGGCGCCCCCGCCGTCCAGGGCCTCGTCGGGCGCACGGTGGCCGAGGTCGAACGAGACCTGATCATCGGCACGCTGTCGCACTGCCTGGGCAACCGCACCCACGCGGCGAACATCCTGGGCATTTCGATCCGCACGCTGCGCAACAAGCTGAAGCAGTACAGCGAGGAGGGCGTGCCGGTGCCGCCGCCGGGCAGCGAGGAACGGGCGGCCTATTGATCCGCTGATCGGAGGAAAGGCGGAGGAGCGGCGGCATGGCACTGACCGAACACAATCCCGGAGCGCGAGCAGGCGGCGGCAACATGTCCGCGCTGACCGACATGGTGGCCGTCGCCAAGGGCGCGCTGAAGCGCGGCGACCTCATCATGGCGGCCGGCATCATGCTGATCGTCGTCGGGCTGATCCTGCCGCTGCCGCCGATGCTGCTCGACATGATGCTCGGGCTGAACGTCACCATCTCCATCCTGATCCTGATGGTGGTGCTGTTCATCGAGAAACCGCTGGAGCTGTCGTCCTACCCGACCATCCTGCTCATCACGACGCTGCTGCGCCTGTCGCTGAACATGGCGTCGACCCGCCTGATCCTGACGCAGGGGCACGAGGGAACCTCCGCGGCGGGCCATGTGATCGAAGCCTTCGCCGGCTTCGTCATGGGCGGCGACTTCATCATCGGCGTGATCGTCTACGCGATTTTGACGATCGTGAACTTCAAGGTCATCACCGCCGGTTCGGGCCGCATCGCCGAAGTGGCGGCGCGCTTCACCCTGGACGCCATGCCCGGCAAGCAGATGGCCATCGACGCCGACCTGTCGGCCGGCATGATCGACGAGACCACCGCCCGCGCCAAGCGCAAGGAGCTGGAGGACGAAAGCGCCTTCTTCGGCTCCATGGACGGTGCGTCGAAGTTCGTGAAGGGCGACGCCGTCGCCGGCCTGATGATCATGTTCATCAACATCATCGGCGGCGTGTCGCTGGCGGTCCTGCGCTACGACATGCCGATCCTGCAGGCGCTGGACACCTTCACCAAGCTGACTATCGGCGACGGACTCGTCTCGCAGATCCCGGCGCTGGTCATCTCCATCTCCGCCGGCTTCCTGGTGTCGAAGGCCGGCACCGGCGGTTCCACCGACAAGGCGGTGGTCGGACAGCTCACCAATCACATCAGCGCGCTCGGCCTGTCGGCGGGCGCCATCACCCTGCTGGCGCTGATGCCGGGTATGCCGATGCTGCCCTTCCTGCCGGTGATCGCCGCCGTCGGGGCCGCCGCCTGGTATCTGCCGAAGATGCGCGCAAAGAAGGAGGCTGAGGAGGCGGAGGCCGCCGCCGCGGAGGCCGCGGGCATGGGCGGGCCGGGCGGCGGGGCCGCCCCGGTGGCCGACGAGCCGATCGCCACGGCGCTGGCCATCGACCTGATCCGGCTGGAGCTGGGCTACGGCCTGCTGTCGCTGATCAACCAGCCGCAGGCGGGCAGCCACCGGCTGACCGACCAGATCAAGGGCCTGCGCCGGCAGATCGCCGGCGAGGTCGGCTTCGTCATGCCGGCGGTGCGCATCCAGGACAACCTGCAGCTTCCGCCCAATTCCTACATCATCCGCGTCAAGGAGATCGAGGCGGGGCGCGGCGACATCCGCCCGAACATGCTGCTGGTCATGGACCCGCGCGGCGAGGCGATGAGCCTGCCCGGCGAGCAGACGGTGGAACCGACCTTCGGCCTGCCGGCCATCTGGATCGAACCGGGCTACCGCGAGGAGGCGCTGTTCAAGGGCTACACGGTGGTCGACCCGTCCACGGTCATCACCACGCACCTGACCGAACTCATCAAGGACAACATGCCGGAGCTGCTGTCCTTCACCGAGACGCAGAAGCTGCTGGACGAGCTGGACAAGGAGCACCAGAAGCTGATCGCCGACGTGGTGCCGGCGCAGATCACTGTGGGCGGATTGCAACGGGTGTTGCAGAACCTGCTTGCAGAACGGGTTTCGGTACGCGATCTTGCCACCATTCTGGAGGGCGTGTCCGAGGCGGCAAGCCAAACCCGCAGCATCACGCAGATCACCGAGCATGTGCGCACGCGCCTGGCGCGGCAGATCTGCGACGCGAACATCAACGAGATGGGAGTCATCCCGCTCGTCACCCTGTCCCCCGAGTGGGAGCAGGCGTTCGCGGAATCGCTGGTGGGCGACGGCGACGACCGGCAACTGACGATGGCGCCGAGCCGGCTTCAGCAATTCATCACTTCGGTCCGCCAAACCTTCGAGCGACACGCCATGATGGGCGAGACCCCCGTCCTGTTGACCAGCCCACTGATCCGTCCCTTCGTCCGCTCGATCGTCGAGCGGTTCCGGCCGGCCACCGTGGTGATGTCGCAGAACGAGATCCACCCCAAGGCGCGGATCAAGACCCTGGGGCAGATCTGATGCAGGCCATGACGAACCAGTGTGACGGGCGGGGAGCGAGCCGATGCGGCTGAAGTCGTTCCACGCCAAGTCCATGTCCGAAGCCATGCGCATGGTCCGCCAGACGCTGGGCGACGATGCCATCATCGTCGCCACGCGCGAAGAGGACGGCGGCGGCGTTCGCGTGACCGCGGCGGTGGAGGACGACGATCTGCAGATGGCGCAGGTCCGCACGGCCCAGCCGACCCGGACCTCCCGCCCCGTGATGGTGGTCGAGGAGGAGCCGGAGATCGACGTGGGCGAGGTGGTGGCCGACGTGCTGCACCGCCACGGCGTGCCCGCAGCCCTGGCCGAGCAGCTGATCGACGCCGCCGCCGGGCTGGACACCGACGACCCCGCGCTGGCGCTGGGCGCCGCGCTCGACTCCATGTTCACCTTCAGCCCGCTGCAGGACCGGCGCGGCGGCAACAAGCCGCTGATCCTGGTCGGCCCGCCGGGCAGCGGCAAGACGCTGATCGTCGCCAAGCTGGCCGCCCAGGCGGTGTTCCGCAAACGCTCGGTCGGCGTGATCACCACCGACACGGTTCGCGCCGGCGGCATGGAACAGTTGGCCGCCTTCACGCGTCTGATGAAAATCAAACTGGCGACGGTGGAAGACCCCGACGCGCTCGCGGGCGCGTTCGAGGTCAGCCGCGGCGCCGACGTCGTCCTGGTGGATACCGCCGGACGCAACCCCTACAACCGGGAAGACATGGCCGACCTCAAGGCCCTGCTGTCCGCCGGGGTGGCCGAGCCGATCCTCGTGCTGCCCGCCGGGCTGGACGCCATGGAAGCCGCCGACATCGCCCAATCCTTCAAGGCGCTGGGCGTGCGGCGGATGCTGATCACCCGGCTCGACATGGCGCGACGGCTGGGCAGCCTGCTCGGCACGGCGCACCGTTCACGCATGGCCTTCTGCAACGCCAGCGTTTCCTCCAAGGTGGCCGAAGGGCTGACACCGCTGAACCCGGTGGCCTTCGCCCGCCTGATGATGCCCGCCGAGGACAAGGCGGCGCGCAACCGGCCCAAGCCGGCGGCCCCTGCCAAGACCAAAGCCGTTCGTTCTTCGTCGAGGACCATCCCATGACCGATCCGGTGTTTCCGGCCGCCCTCAAGAACGTTCACCCGCTGCGCGGTGCCAACGTCATCGCCGTGGCCAGTGGAAAGGGCGGCGTCGGCAAGACGTGGTTCTCGATCACGCTCGCCCACGCGCTGACCAAGATGGGCAAGAACTCGCTGCTGTTCGACGGCGACCTCGGCCTCGCCAACGTCGACATCCAGCTCGGCTTCCAGCCCAAGAACGATCTCGGCGCGGTGATCAACGGCGACGTGACGCTCGGCCGCGCGGCCCAGCGCTACACCGAGGGCGGCTTCGACATCATCGCCGGCCGCTCCGGCTCCGGGACGCTCGCCCAGCTGCCGAGCCAGCGCCTGTCGGGCCTGCGCAACGACCTTATGGAGCTGGCCCGGCGCTACGACTGCGTCATCATGGACATGGGCGCCGGCGTCGACCGCACGGTCCGCACCCTGTCCGGCCCGGCCGGAACGACGCTGGTGGTGACGACGGACGAGCCGACCTCGCTGACCGACGCCTACGCCTTCATCAAGCTGACCCACGCCACCAACCCCACCGCCGACCTGCGCGTCGTGGTCAACATGGCGCAGAGCGTGAAGGACGGCGAGCGCACCTACGGCACCATCCTGAAGGCCTGCCAAAACTTCCTGAAGTACAAGCCCGCGCTGGCCGGCATCATCCGCCGCGACCTGAAGGTGCGCGACGCCATCCGCAACCAGTCGCCGCTGCTGACCCGCTCCCCCAGCTCCGACGCTGCGCGGGACGTGCTGGCCATCGCCCAGCGGCTTCTGAACGGCCAGTAAGTCCGGGATGGGGGGCGCCCTTCCTCCCCAGGCCGTCGGCGCGCCCGCCGCCCCGGCGGCCACCCCCGCGCCCGCCCCGGTGGCGGTCGCCGAGGGCACGGTCAAGGCCCTGCCGGAGCGGTTGCAGGACATCGCCCGCCCGGTGGTGCTGACCGGCACCGTCGTCGGCACCACGTCGGAGGGCCTCGCCCGCGTGCGCACCCAGGCCGGCGAGGTGCTTGTGCAAACCCCGACGCCGCTGCCCGCCGACAAGCCGGTGACGCTCCAGATCACCCCGGCGCAGGTGCTTCTGGAACAGGCCCAGGCCGCGTCGACCGACCCCGCCGCGGCCTCCCCCACACAGAGCCTCGCGGCGAAGGTTCTGGTGCTGACCCAGGGCACCCCCTCGACCACCACACCAAGTGTGCCGACCTCCGGCGGGCCGGCGCCGGCCGTTCCCGGCCAGACCGGAGCGACGTCCCCCTGTCTCTTATACACATCTGACGCTGCCGACGATTATACGC
>NZ_JAUQTX010000410.1:0-3444 GCF_059803775.1 Azospirillum sp. UFLA03-27
GGGCCTCCCGCGCCTCGTACAGCAGCGGGGAGAGCCGGACCCGGCAGGCAACCGCGCGGCCGCGCCGGTCCACGGCGTTGAGCATGACGGGACCCTGCGGCGCCTCGCTGTGCAGGACCCTCTCCAGGTCGAGGCGGAGCCGGTGCACCGGCAGGCCGATGTCGAGGTCGGGGAAATGTTCGTCCTGCACCTCCTCGGCGCGCAGGCCCCACATGTTCTCGCCCCAGCGGTTCCAGGAGCGCACGCGCAAATCCTGGTCCAGAACGATGATGCCCACGTCCATGCTGCGCAGGATCGATTCCGAGTAGCGGCGGAACTCCCCGGACTCCTCGCCCTGGCGGCGCAGCTCCTCGTTGGCGACCTCCAGCTCCTCGTTCGCGGAGCGCAGCTCCTCGTTCATGGTCTCCAGTTCCTCGTTGGTGGACTGAAGTTCCTCGTTGGTGGTTTCCAACTCCTCGTTGGTGGACTGGAGCTCCTCGTTGGTCGTCTCCAACTCCTCGTTGGAGCTTTGCAGCTCCTCGATCGTCGTCTCCAGGCTTTCCTGGGCGGCTTCCAGCTCCTGCTGCACCTGGAAATGCCGGCTGGTGTCGGTGAAGCCGAGCAGCGTGGCGAAGGGCTTGCCGTCACGCCCGTAAAGCAGGGAGATTTCGATGGTCAGGCGCATCGGCTCGCCCGGCGGCCGGGTGAATTCCTGGTGCTCGATGCGCACCACGC
The DNA here is from genome assembly GCF_059803775.1 of Azospirillum sp. UFLA03-27. Lineage (NCBI taxonomy): Bacteria > Pseudomonadati > Pseudomonadota > Alphaproteobacteria > Rhodospirillales > Azospirillaceae > Azospirillum > Azospirillum sp. UFLA03-27. Next base: position 715 of record NZ_JAUQTX010000410.1, read on the forward strand.
GCCCGGTCTTCTGCACCTCCTCGATGCGCGAGCGCAGCTCCGCCGGGCGATAGGAGATCGACAGATCCTGGAACGGGCGGCCGATGTCAATCTCGCCCACATCGAGAAGGCGCCGGGCCATGGCGTTGGCGAAGACGAGAATGCCGTCGCCGTTGACCGACAGATAGGCGGTGGCGCTGCTGTCCACGATGCCTTCCATCAGCCGGCTCTGGAAGCTCTGCCGGTGGTTGTTGTGCTCCGGCGCGATGGTCAGGCTGCCGCCAGGGCTGCGCCGCCATTCCTGTGGCACCTTGCGGAAGATGCGGCTCTTCAGGTTCACCGGCTCGAACATCTTCGAGCGGGCGAGCTGGGTCTCCGCCTTGCCGAGGAACAGGACGCCGTCGTTGGTCAGCGCGTAGTGGAGGCGCGGCAGGACGATGTTCTGGGTGTCGCTTTCCAGATAGATCAGCAGGTTGCGGCAGACCAGCAGGTCGATGCGCGAGATCGGGGCGTCGGTCACCAGATTGTGCCGCCCGAAGATCACGCATTTGCGCAGCTCGCGCTGGAAGACGTGGTGGTTGTTGGTGCGCTCGAAATACCGCTCCAGCAGCGGGGACGGCACGCCTTCCACGTCGCGCGGGGAATAGATGGCGTGCCGGGCGATGTTCAGCGCCGCGTCGTCCAGATCGGTGGCGTAGATCTTCACCCGGTTGATGAAGGCGTCCTTGCCCAGCGCCTCCGCGAACAGCATGGCAAGGGAATAGGGCTCCTCCCCCGACGCGCAGCCGGCGCTCCAGATGCGGATGGGGTCGCGGTTGGAACGCTGCGCCAGGATCTGCGGGACCACGTCCTTCCGCAGCACGTCCCACGACTCGGTGTCGCGGAAGAAGGAGGTCACGTTGATCAGCACGGTGTTCAGAAGATGGATGAATTCCTGCGGGTCGGCTTCCAGCAGGCCGTGATAGGCGGCGAAATCCTCGCAGCCGGCATCCTCCATCCGGCGGCGGATGCGTCGCTGCAGGCTGGTGCGCTTGTAGCCACGGAAATCGAGGCCGCGGCTCTCCTGGATGTAGCGGATCAGCGCCTCGAATTCGGGGTCGGCGGGTTCCTTGGTGCCGGAATCCTTGCCGGACATCTCAGTGTGCCTCGTCCCAGTTGCCGCCGATGCCGGCCTCCGCCACCAGCGGCACGCCGAGCGTGGCGGCACCCTCCATGACCTGCCGCACCAGGGCGGCGGCGCGTTCGGCCTGATCCTCCGGCGCCTCGAACAGCAGTTCGTCGTGCACCTGCAACAGCATGCGCACGTCGTCGAAGCCGGCTTCCTTTAGGGCGCCGGGCACGCGCGCCATGGCGCGCTTCATGATGTCGGCGGCGGTGCCCTGGATCGGCGCGTTGATCGCCTGCCGTTCCGCGAAGGCGCGGCGGGCGGCGTTCTTGTCGTGGATGCCGGGGATGTAGCAGCGCCGCCCGAACAGAGTCACCACATGGCCGTTCTGGCGGGCGAAGGCCTTGGTCGCCTCCATCCACACCTTCAGCTCGTGGAAGCGCTCGAAATAGGCCTTGATGAAGGCGTTGGCCTCGCCCGGCGCGATGCCGAGCTGGCGGCCCAGCCCGAAGCCGGAAATACCGTAGATGATGCCGAAGTTGATCGCCTTGGCCTTGCGCCGGATCTCCGAGGTCATCTGGTCCAGCGGCACGCCGAAGACCTGGCTGGCGGTGGCCGCGTGAATGTCGATGCCGTCCTGGAATGCCTGTTTCAGCGCGGCGATGTCGGCCATCTCGGCGACCAGCCGCAGCTCGATCTGCGAATAGTCGACGGAGATCAGCTTGTGCCCCGGTGCCGCCACGAAGGCGCGGCGGATCTTGCGACCCTCCTCGGTGCGGACCGGGATGTTCTGCAGGTTCGGGTCGGTCGAGGACAGGCGGCCGGTGTTGGTCGCCGCCATGGCGAAGGCGGTGTGCACCCGCTCCGTCCCCTCGACGATCTGGGCCTGGAGCGCGTCGGTGTAGGTGTTCTTCAGCTTGGCGAGCTGGCGCCAGTCGAGCACGCGCTGGGCGATGACGCGGCCCTGCTCCGCCAGTTCCTCCAGCACGCTGGAATCGGTGGAGTAGGCGCCGGTCTTGCCCTTCTTGCCGGTGCCGAGCTTCATCTCGTCGAACAGGATCTCGCCGAGCTGCTTGGGCGAGCCGATGTTGAAGCTGCGCCCGGCGTGCCCGTGCACCTCCTTCTCGATCTCCGCCATGCGGACGGCGAGGTCCTGGGAGAGGCGGGCGAGCGCCGCCCGGTCCACGCGGATACCGCAGGATTCCATGTCGGCGATCACCGGGACCAGCGGGCGTTCCAGCGTCTCGTAGACGGTGACCATCCGCTCGTCGACCAGCCGCGGCTTCAGCACCCGCCACAGCCGCAGCGTGATGTCGGCGTCCTCCGCGGCATAGGCCAGCGCCTTGTCGAGCGGCACGCGGTCGAAGGTGATCTGGTTCTTCCCGGTGCCGCAGACCTCCTTGTAGGGGATGGTCGTGTGGGCGAGGTGCAGTTCCGCCAGCTCGTCCATGCCGTGGCCGTGGGCGCCGCCCTCCAGCACGTAGGAGATCAGCATGCTGTCGTCGACCGGCGACACGCGCACGCCGTGGCGGGCGAACAGCTGGTGGTCGAACTTGAAATTGTGCCCGATCTTGAGGATCGCCGGGTCCTCCAGCACCTCCTTCAGGGCCTTCAGCGCGTCCTCCGCCGGGATCTGCTTCGGCGCT
>NZ_JAUQTX010000411.1:0-3419 GCF_059803775.1 Azospirillum sp. UFLA03-27
GTTATAGTCTCGTGGGCTCGGAGATGTGTATAAGAGACAGGTGGGGGCAAAGCCCCGACAACTCATGCAAGGAAGCACCGCACAGGCGGCGCTGCGCCCAACCTTACAAGGCCTGCTGCGGGCGCATGTCCGACGGGTTGATGCCGGCGACCGCCACCGGCTTCTTCATGGCGTCGCGGCGGAACGGCTCGCCCAGTTCCTGGTTCAGGATGACCTCGACGAAGGTGGTGATGCCGCGGCCCTGGTCCTCTATGGCTTGGCGCAGGGCGGCGGTCACCTCGTCCTGGGTGTGCGCGGTGACGCCCTTGAGGCCGCAACCCTCGGCCACCTTGGCGTAGCTGAGCTTGGGGTTCAGCTCCGTGCCGACGAAGTTGTTGTCGTACCACAGCGTCGTGTTGCGCTTCTCCGCCCCCCATTGGAAGTTCCGGAAGATCACCATGGTGACCGCCGGCCATCCCTCGCGCCCGATGGAGGACATCTCGTTCATCGAGATGCCGAAGGCGCCGTCACCGGCGAACCCGACCACCGGCGTGCCGGGGCAACCGATCTTCGCCCCGACGATCGATGGGAAGCCGTAGCCGCAGGGGCCGAACATGCCCGGCGCCAGATACTTCCGCCCCTCCTCGAAGGTGGGGTAGGCGTTGCCGATGGCGCAGTTGTTGCCGATGTCGGTGGAGAGGATGGCGTCGGCGGGCAGGGCGGCCTGGATGGCCCGCCACGCCTGACGCGGCGACATGCGGTCGGACTCGCGCTCGCGCGCTTCGGCGTTCCAGCTCGTTCCGGGATCGTCCTCCTCATGGTCGAGCGAGGACAGGAGCTGAAGCCACGCCGACTTGGTCTGGTGGATCAAGGCGCGGCGCTCCAGCCGGCCCGCGTCCCCGGCGCCGGGGGCGAGCTGCGCCAGGATCTGCTGGGCCACTTGGCGGGCGTCTCCGCAGATGCCGACCGAGACCTTCTTGGTCAGGCCGATGCGGTCGGGGTTGATGTCGACCTGGATGATCTGCGCGCCCTTCGGCCAATAATCGATGCCGTAGCCGGGCAGGGTGGAGAAGGGGTTGAGCCGGGTGCCGAGCGCCAGCACGACGTCGGCCTTGGCGATCAGCTCCATCGCCGCCTTGGACCCGTTGTAGCCGAGCGGCCCGACCGACAGCGGGTGGCTGCCGGGGAAGGCGTCGTTGTGCTGGTAGCCGCAGCAGACCGGCGCGTCCAGCCGCTCCGCCAGCGCGATGCTGTCCGGAATGGCCCCGCCGATCACCACCCCGGCGCCGTTGAGGATGACCGGGAATTTCGCCTCCGACAGCAGGCGCGCCGCCTCGGCGATGGCCTGCCGCCCGCCCGCCGGGCGCTCCAGCCGGACGATCTGTGGCAGTTCAACGTCGATGACCTGGGTCCAGAAATCACGCGGCACGTTGATCTGCGCCGGGGCGCAGCCGCGCCACGCCTTTTCGATGACGCGGTTCAGCACCTCGGCCATGCGGCTGGGATCGCGCACCTCCTCCTGGTAGCAGACCATCTCCCTGAACATGGCCATCTGCTCGACCTCCTGGAAACCGCCCTGGCCGATGGTCTTGTTGGCGGCCTGCGGCGTCACCAGCAGCATCGGCGTATGGTTCCAGTAGGCGGTCTTGATCGAGGTGACGAAGCCGGTCACGCCGGGGCCGTTCTGGGCGATGGCCATGGCCATTTCCCCAGTGACGCGGCTGTAGCCGTCGCAGATCAGGGCGGCATTGGTTTCGTGCGCGCAGTCCCAGAACCGGATGCCGGCCTTGGGGAAGAGGTCGGAGACCGGCATCATGGCCGATCCGATGATCCCGAAGGCGTGCCGGATGCCGTGCATCTGAAGGACCTTCACGAACGCTTCCTCGGTGGTCATTTTCATGGTGCGCATCCTCGTTGCATGAATGGGATGAAGGGGGAGGGCGGGGCGGTCAGCCGGCGATCACGCGCGGCATGGCCCGCTCGCCGAGGCCGGGACAAATGGCCGGCCGGTGCACGGCGATCAGGGGGGCGTAGCCGTCGTCCCCCTCCGGCATCGGCATGCTGAACCAGCGGTAATGGCGCCCGCTCCAGACGAGCAGCCCTTGGCTGAGGCCGAGGCCGTCCACCGCGAAACGGTCGACAAGGCGTCCGGCGAGGCTGGTGGACAGTGGCTCGTAGACGACGCCGGAGCCGGAGCGGAAGCCCACGCGGGGGCAGGAGGGCGAGCCGCAGATGTAGAGGCTCCGGGCATCCATCGCCTTGGCGCGGGTCATCAGGAAGGCCAGGGCGGAGCCGTGATCGGTATGGTCATGCGGCATCTCTGTTCCTTTCCTGTGGTGGGTGGTTGAAGAGGCGGCCTCAGGCTTCCCCGGCGCCGTAGAAGAGGGTCACGGTGTGCTTCGCCTCGGCGAAGAAGAGCCAGCGTTCGGCGATCACCCCCAGCGCGGCGGCGGCGGCGGCCAGCAGCGCCAGGGTGCCGGACAAGGCGCCGGGGCCGGCGACCAGAGCGCCGAGGCTCAGCGCCGCCGGCAGGGCGAAGGCGGCGAGGCGGGTGATGAGGCGCAGGCGGACGGCGTGACGACGCCCGACGCGGAAGCCCATTTCCTTGAGCAGGTAGTTGTCCTCGCTGTGCGGGGCGTCGAGCAGGCGGACCCGCCCGATGTGGCCGAGCCCGGTCGCCGTCTCCGCCGTGCTGACGGGGCGAGTGGTGGCGCAATGCCGCCAATGCCCTTCCTTCGCCGCCCAGGCCAGCGCCACCGACGCCAGCGCCAGCAGGGAAGACCAAGCCGGCGCCTGCCCCGCCACGCCGAGCAGCGCGTTCAGCAGCAGCGCCCCGGTCATCAGCGACAGCGCCAGATAGCTGCGAGGCACCCAGGGGTTGGCCCATTGGCGGATCGGCTTCAGAGAGGCGTAGATCATCGCCGTGCAATAGACGGTGACCGCCGCCATCGCCGCGGTGATCCAGCCGGCAATGCCGGTGATGACGCCGGTGGTCGCCAGGGCGATCCAGGCGATGGCGAAGACGCCCGCCGGCAGGAAGGTGGCGACCGCCGCCACGCCTTCGCGCGACAGCCAGGAACTGCGCCATTGCGACAGCGCCCGCCACGCCCGCTCCGGCCGGCCGAGATGGGCCAGCGAGGACAACAGCCCGGCCACCACCAGACCCAGGGCGAGGGCGAGGGCGGCGAGGCCGAACAGCGGGCTCGCCGGCAGCAGGCCGAAGGGCGCCAGCAGGCCGAGCAGGGCGAGCAGGCCGTAGCCGGCGCCTGCAGCGCTGGTGAAGAAGATGATGGAGAAGGCCGGATGCATGGAATCCCTCCCTCAGCGCGCCAGGATGCGGTCGGCCCATTTCAGCAGGCCGTGGAGCGGTAGATCGTCGTTCGCGCTGTCCCTGGTCTGTCTCTTATACACATCTGACGCTGCCGACGATTATACGCGAG
>NZ_JAUQTX010000412.1:0-3410 GCF_059803775.1 Azospirillum sp. UFLA03-27
ACGGCGGGCACCGGCCCCCGCGCGTGACCTCGTCATCCCTGGCCACCCGCGGTCGCTTCGCCCACACCGTCCTGGAGTACATCCTGGTCCGGCTCTACGCCGAGAAGCACGGCTTCGTGCTGGAGACTCCCGACTGGGTGGGCGGCGCCTTCTTCGAGCTGAACGATCCGCCGCAGAGCGGTCCGCTGCCACCGCTGCTGTTTTCCCGCCGCATTCTCAACGATCTGGTGAGCGGCAGCGCGGAGCGGGCGCCGATCGCCGACCGCGACATCCTCTCCCCCCTGTTCCTGTTCGAGCACAAGCAGGAATACCGGCAGCGTGTCCAATCGTGGCTGAGGCCGCGTCGGGTCTGGGAGCCGCAACTCGCCCCGGCGGTCGAACGGTTGCGGGCGGCGGGAAACACGGTGGTCGCGCTCCACATCCGGCGCGGCGACTTCGTGACGTCCAACTACCCGATCACCGAGACCGCCTGGTACGTCGACTGGCTGCGCGACTGGTGGCCGCGCCTCGACCGGCCAGTGCTCTATGTGGCCAGCGACGACGTCGCGGCGGTCCGCCACGCCTTCGCGGAGTTCCATCCCCTGACGCGGGCCGACGTCGTGGAGGAATGGGCGGGGTTGGACTTCCTTCAGGACTTCCACATGCTGATGAATGCCGACGTGGTCGGCACCAGCGCCGCCAGCGGGTTCAGCGCGCTTGCCGCCCGCCTCAACACCCGCGCCCGCCTGTTCGTCGAGCCGGACGTCGCCGCCCGCCGCATCCGGCCCTTCGAACCCTGGACGCCATGAAGCCCTGAGCCATGAGTTACGGGCGGGACCGCGCGAGGGCCTGGAGAGCGGCGCGGACACGGCCGACGACGGGCGCCCACTCGCCGCGCCGGTCCTGGCGGAACAGGCGCATGGTCGGGTACCACGGCGTGCACATCCCCTGATCCAGCCAGCGCCAGTCGGGGGCGAAGGGCAACACCGTCCAGACCGGGCGCCCGAGCGCCCCCGCCAGATGGGCCGGCGCGGTGCAGGAGCTGATGACGAGGTCGAGGTTTTCCATGATCGCCGCGGTGTCGGCGAAGTCGGAAATCTCGGTGCCGAGGTCGATGAAGGATGGTGGCAGCGGCCCGCAGGTCTCCAGGTCCTCCCGTCCCGCCCCCTTCTGCAGGCCGAAGACCGTGACGCCCGGAACGTGCAGCAGCGGAAGGAACGCTTTCAGGCGCGGCGAACGGATGCGGTCGGCCTTGAATCCCGGGTTTCCCGCCCAGACCAGACCCACCCGCAGCCCCGTCCGCTGACCGGGCGGTGGCCCCAGGCGCGTCGCCCAGCGTGTCACCAGCTCCGGCTCGGCGCGCAGATAAGGGGTGTCGGCGGGGATCGTGTAGAGCATGGTACCGAGCCGGTGCGGCAGGCTGGCCAGGGCGGCGTGCGCGGCGTGCGGCGGCGGCGGGTCGAAGCGGCTGACCACACCCTCGACGCCCGGCATGGCGGAGAGCAGGCGAACGAGCTGGCTGTTGCACTCCATGACGACGCGCACACCCCTCGCCTGAAGCTGCTGGGCGAAACGGGCGAACATGATGGTGTCGCCCACCCCCTGCTCGTCATGGACCAGAAGGGTCCGTCCGGTGAGGTCGGAGCCGTCCCAGGGGGGTGAGGCGAAGCTGCGTCGGGGGGACGGGAAGTCGGCCATGCGCGACCGCCATTCATACTCGGCGAACCCCTCCTCCAACTCGCCCTTGATCAGCAGCCCGAAGCTCAGCGCGGTGTGCGCCTCCGCCAGGGAGGGGTCGAGCCGGACCGCGGCCCGCGTCAGGGCGATCATCTCGTCGATCCGCATCAGGTCGCGGGCCGACAGCCCGAGGTTGAGGTGGGTGTGCGCGGCGTCCGGCTGCATCGCGATGGATTGCCGGAAGCAGGTCACCGCCTCGTCGAGCCGCCCGAGATCCTGAAGCGTGACGCCCAGGTTGTTGAGCACGCCGGGATCGCCCGGCGCGAAGCCCAGCGCGCAGCGGTAGTAGCGGACCGCCTCCTCGGCCCGGCCGAGACGGCGGTAGGCCATGCCCAGGTTGGCGTAGGCGGCGACCGACGACGGCGCCATGCCGAGGAGGACCATCAGCTCCTCGATCGCCGCCTCGGCGTGGCCGTCCAGGATGAGCGCCTGTGCGAGCAGCAGCCGCTGGTCGCTCAGCTGCGGCTTGAGGCGCAGCAGCCGGCGCAGCGCGGTCGCGGCGTCGCCGTGCCGGCCCTGGTCCGACAACACGTTCGCGACGTTGTTGAGCGCGTCGGCGGAGCCGGCGTCCAGCGCCAGGGCGCGCCGGCCACAGGCCAGGGCCTCGTCGCGCCGGCCGAGCCGCCGCAGCGCGCTGGCGAGGTTGGAGAAGCAGGCTGCGTTGTCGGGGGCGGAGCGGATGGCCTGCCTCATCCACCCCACGGCCTCCGCCAGCTTGCCGCACTGCAGCGCCAGCGCGCCCAGGAGATGCAGGGCATCCGGGTGGCGGGGATGATCGGCGAGAACCCGCCGGTACGCGCTCTCCGCTTCGGCCAGCCGGCCGGCCCCGTGATGGGCAAGACCCGCCGCGACGAGCGCCGCGGGGTCGGGTCGATCCAGGGTGCCTTTGCTGGGGAAGGCCATGCGTGTGTGCTTTCGAAACGTCGATCAGATCAGGACCGAGGATGCCCAGGGATCGTAGGAAACCAGGGCCCGGCGCGCCGGGTCCGGCCGATGGAACCCGCCGGCGTAGCGGTTCAGCATGGTGGCGACGAAGGAGAAGGAGCTGTTGGAAATGGCGACCTGGTCGGCGTGGCAGAGGACGTGGAAGTCGGTGAAGAACTCCGCGCCCGCGATCGGCTCGGCGAGATCGCGGGCCGTGACGGGGCGGTAGGCGGCGAATTCCCGCAGCAGAGCGGGATCGTCGGTCGCTATGAACAGGACCGGCCGGTCGAGCGTCGGCCAGACGGTCTCCAGCCAATCCAGGTACCAGGATACCGGGGCGATCCAGAACCGTCCCCAGCCGAAATCCCCACGCCGAAGGTGCAGCGCGACGATGGTCCGCCCGGCGTCGCGCAGGCGGCCGAGCAGCGCATCCGCGTGGGGCTGGAGGTGGCGACCCGGCGTGAACAGCGCGCGGAACTCCTCCCTGAACGGCGCCAGGGGCGTGGTGTCGCCGCAGAAATAGCCGGACACGTCGCGGTCCGCCAACTCCGGGTCCGCCAGCACGCCCGCGCGCCCGCCGAGAAAGGAGGCCATTACGGCGGCCTCCGCCTCCGCCACGCGCGGCAGCGCCGGACCGGGCAGGGGATCGTCGTGATCGTACAGGTGGCGGCCGAGCCAGGGAGGGACCTCCAGGGTGAGGCCGTGCCGGGCGGCGTAGAGGCGCAGGACCTGTCTCTTATACACATCTGACGCTGCCGACGATTATACGC